>CAVRZU010000174.1:0-11992 GCA_963725365.1 uncultured delta proteobacterium
AGCGCCAGGGGCAGGGCATTTATCCGCAGATGTCGCAGATGTCGCAGATGTTCGCAGTGCGTTAATCCTGTGTCTTCACGCACGCCGGGTTCGCGCCGGAGACAGGGTCGTGCTCTCGTTAGTTCCTACGGGCGCTGTTCCAACTGCCGAAGCGGCCGCCCGGCGTATTGCGAGTCTTTCGACACCCTTAACTTCGAGGGTAGAAGGCCCGTACCCGTTCCCCACAGAGGCACAGAGAACACGGAGAAAAGGCTGAGAAAAACGGTTTGAGTTCGGCCACGCGCGCAGGGCGTGCATGGCCGAGCGCTCGCGCATGTGGCGGGAATGCCCGCCGCAGCGCACGTGTTAACTGCGGCCCTGCCACCTCTTAGAAACTAAGATCGAGTTTCTTGAAATTTTGTCAAGATTTCTGCCTGAGTTATTGTTTCCTCAGCGTTCTCTGCGCCTCGCAGCCTGCCCCGGCAGTGCTTCTGGGCCGGGGGTGAATGCTTACAGCGAATCTCGCCCCAAAAGCCCGGCTCCGGCCAGAGGGTTTTCTACAGTATTGCCGGAGACAGCAATCAGCAAAAGTTCATCCCGTTTATGATCCAAGCTTTTCAGAAGGGGGAGTTTCCCGTGGACACCCTGGTGCGGCAGTATCAGGCACCTAAAATCAACGAGGCCGTAAGAGATTCCCTTTCGGGGCTCGTCATAAAACCCGTGCTGCGCTTTTGATCTCCGGCCGTGATCAAAGAGGGTCCGGCATTGAGAATTGGAGCGCTGAAATCCTCAACAGGTCTGGAGCATGGGAAATAAATCTCGGAGGATGACGGTCCTACGCATAGTGGCAAGCTCAATTGACTTTCGTCAAAATCGCTCAGAACTGTGAATTGCTTCTCAAAAATGTAAAAAAACCGTTGACTTCGCCTCTGTAACGGCATGTTATAAGGATTGAATGTGATGGCTCCGCATCTTATGTGGGTTAATCTAATCATTGTTAGCCCGCATACGATGAACCATAGGGGAAAGAATATGCGTATTTTTAGGTACCTGAGATTAGGCATAGGTAGGTTTGGGTTGGGTATCGGGGCTGTAATCGGTATTATCCTCGCCCTAGTCGTTGTACTGAACTGGCTGTTTGGAATCCCCGTGGCGCAAGCCGTGAGCTGCGGTCGGCTCGGTGTCTACAGCAGTCGGCGTCTTTCTCGCTTTCTTGGCCCTTGGTTAGCACACATGAATGGAATCGTCGCAGTTACACTGCTGAGTTCTTGGACGACTGGAACGAGAGCGCCAGGAATCATTTGGCAATACTTGAGAGGCAATTCCCAGATTTTTTTGCTGTCCCAGACTTTATAACAAACCCAGACCTGAGGAACTCGTGGTGCCTTGATCAGACTCAAGCCGAGCAACTTGTAAAACCAGAATCTGAAACTGCTGGATCTATATCGGATGACACTGGGATTCGCGGGCATCTAATCGCTCTATTTAATTATTTTGAGAGGATAGCCGTTGCGTACGAGCTACATGTGGTAGACCGCGAGGCGGTAGGTGACTCTGTTGGGACGGTCATATTGGATGTTTGCGTCTATTTCCAGCCCTTCATTGAGGAAATGCGTAAGATCAACCGACGTGACCCCTGGCCGCCGCTCTCGCGCGTCGTTGAGCTATGGCTGACGGAGGCGACTAGGCGCAAGGCCCAAGCCGGAGCTCAGGAGGCGTCCCGCCGTTATAAGGAGGCCGTAAAGAAGGCCGAGGCGAACTTGAAGCAACCAACAGGCATATAGACGGAGATGGTTGCGAAACGACACTGTGGAACGATATCCATGGGGATGAGCAACCTCACGGTGTATATCTTTCTTATTTTCTGTATTTCACTGGTGGCGCGTCGCTCGCCAGTCGAACTTATTGCCCATGCACCACTAACCGAAAAGGACCGAAGTTATACGAAACCCTACACAAAGAGAGGGCCACCACCGAGATTCGAGTGAGATGACGTTTCTTTAGGACCTTGGGAGGTATGATCTTTACATGGGAAACGAAATGTTTCTGTCTGCCGTAAATTTTGGAAATGGAAAAAATCTTTGCACTTCAGTTCTAGCATTACTCATTTTAAGGGAGATAGTACCGATTGCAGGAAGCAACAGCTGATACTGCGATTCTCTCCGGTCTCAAGCATCTTGGCACTTAGCCCATCGCAACCCAGTGAACCGGGGGAACTGCCATGGTTTTGGATAGAGTGCGTTAATTTCCGGCGCAGGCATGGGCTCCACCAAGCCCTCAAGCCTAAAACCAGCTTCTCTAAAAACGTTCAGGTACTGTTCCAGCGGTCTATGTATGTGAGTAGTTTTTATTGCAGTGCGGCATTTTGAGATCACGAATGGACCCTCAATGAATATCTCTTTTATATAGCTAAACCACTTTTCTGTTTCATATCCCCAGTATTTAGGCCAGAAACAGGGATGAGGGATCATCGCAACAAACTTCGCCTTTTCCTGCAGAATACCTGCAAGAATATTCGCAAAACCTAGTAGATCGGGTGTCGTCATTAATGCCATGCAGGCCGTTGCGGCAGTAAAGGGTTTTCCCCGGACCACTTTTGCTGCTTCCTCAAGGGATGAATGAATGAAGCGCACATTGGGTTTATCGGGCCAACTTGCCTTCGCCACTTCTATACTGACGCGGGAACTGTCTATGCCGATCACCTGATTGGCGAATTTGGAAAGGCGTACTGTGAAATCTCCCGTACCCGAACCAACATCCAAAACAAGTTCTGGGTCTGCTCCCTCTAAGAGACGCAGTATCGTAGGGGTAAGGATATGGTCAAAGCTGAAATCCTCACCAGATGCAATTTGACGATGTCTTTCTGCAGCTAACTGGTCCCACTCAAGCGCAAGCTCCGTTTGTTTCTTGGTCCTACATGGTCTAAGCTCTAACATTTTGTATTCTTCTGTGCGCATTGTGCTCGAACCAATGCGACAAGATCTGTTGCCAAGTAAAACGCGGGATGACTACCCGCATCGAACTCATCGATGACGTGCGTGTCGCCGTCAGCTCGTCCAACAGCCACACGAGCCCCATCCCTACCAAAAAAAATGATGGTGAACCGCGAATTCGGAGAGCTCTAGGAGACTAGTGTCATAGTCACATACCTCCGCTCCCAGTGTGGCCAGCTCTGTTGCGAGCTCGTTCTTTGCTGGCAAGCACAATATGAGTTCGTTGCGGGTGGCTTTTCCCTTCAGGAGATTGCGCGTGTCAATGTCCTGAGCCCAGCTCATGTCACGGGTCCAGATAGCGACGCGGCCACCGTGATTGATCCAATCATGCATGTATCTCTTTATCCCTTCCGTATCGGCTTTGGGATAAATACGGCGGCAACGGTGAGTTGATACCTCCAGTGCTATAAACAAGACAAAGCCCAGCACGGCCGTAAAAATGATGGCGATGGTCCACCATGGCAGATCTTTTGGGGAAGGGAGAAACAGAATAAGGAGTCCAAATCATGGGGCCAGGGACCCAGCAGTTCGAACAAGCCTCACCACCGGTTCACTCCATATCTTCCACCATGTCCTCAACTCCATTTATATACACCTATGAATGTGAAACAAGAGTCCCACTATCCTTTCGTCACGAATGGGCTGGTAACTGCCGAGCATAGAGGTACCCCCAGCGCACCGAATAATTTACCGGTGGTATCATAATCTTCCCGAGTCTGCTGGGGGTTGTTTGGTTTCCACTAACCCTCCAATCCCGGACGAAGCAGATTACCCTCCTTCCTGCTCCGGATCAATAGAAAACGTTTCAGTTCGGACTGGTTTGCTGAAAACGTTTTCCCGCCTTCCGTCTTGGTTATTAGAAAACGAAAGGAGGGGTCACCTACACTCTTGACAATGTCAGGCAGAACGGTCAGATTTCGGAAGTGATCAAACAATGTAACCTGTGCTAAGCCTATTGATTAGGGTGTGAAAAGTGTAGGTTCTCTCTTTTCGTCAGGTCATGCAACCCCTGGATGCGCCCCTCTTTCGGGCAAAATAAAAACTTCCTCACCAAACAGCTATGTCCTTCAGGGGCCATCTTTTGTAAATCCTCGTTTCTCGCCATGGTAGTGGACCCTTCATCGTTAGCTGAACAGGGTTTATCGGCGCGGCCCTTTCTTTGTTCGGCAAAAATCAATACGGAGTTGTCGCTTGGGAAAGATCATGTCGCTATCCGAAATAGTATCAGAGCGCTTTTTTCTTCCGCCAGCAGTAAGAACTTCGATCTCTCTTGTCTGATGCAAATGTAGAAGGGCCTGTCTAAACATGCCGATTGTGGCAGTGGACAGATTACAGTGGTCCTTATAAAGCTGCTTTATTGCGGCGCCGCCTCTCGGTATCACACGCGGAAGGTCGTTCATGAGGGAATTGTGCGTGATCATTTCGTCCCGAGGACAAAAGCGAATGGAAGCTGTTTGGGTCTTGTTCCTTTTCAGGGTCGTAGCCAAGCATAAATAGTCCAGCCCTTCCCTCATGCTGGAAGTGGTTCTTCAGTTGCCAGTGAAGAGCCAACATCTATCTCTCGGCCATAGTGCATGGAAAGATGCAAAAGCCAATACGCCTTATTGTCTTCTCTAGATTTTATAAAAAAGTTGGTGAAATAGCGACATCCGCTGTCCTCAACAATTCTTGCGTAGACCTGTTTCTGGATAAAGAGGCGCCAGTGCTTTTGATTATTCTTCTCCTGTAGCAATTCTGCTGCGGTAAGATTTAGACCGAATCCTTTCATAGCGTCATCGGAGATCCCGGATTCAGACAGATAGTCGATCAAATAGTCCACTGCGAATGTCAGTATTATTTCAGAGTTTGGAAGTTCTGTAAATATTCTTGAAAGTCGTTTGATAGCAACTTGGTTATAGCCATATTGGTCCAGGAGAAAGATGCATCTATGCGCTCTATCATTACGCCTAAAAATGAATTGAGTAACCTGGTCAGCGTTGCTTTCGAATTCCCCATCCAAAAGATGGATTTTTGTACCGATCTGCTTTCCATATTGATGGGTTGTGAGTGTCTTCCTAAGGAAATCCAACACATTCTTGTTCTTCTCGATGAAGATGAATTGAGCATCGAGAGTGAATGTCTTTTGAAGTTTCAGTTCCGCCTCAATCTCGTAAGCAGTATCAAGGAGAATCAGAGGAGAACCGAGATGAAGTAATCCAGCATGAGTAGTGTAGAGTCCACCACCAGCAAAGCCGTCAATCAGGGTGAGGGTGAAGGGATCTTCGATGAAAATTTCTGCCGCCGACCACACGGATGTATTGTTTGAGGTACTCTCTTACAACGTCATGCTTTCTCTGGCTATGCGACTCGATGCAGGGGAGTTCACCGTTCTCCCAAGCCTCATATTTCGCCATAAGTCACCTTATTCGCTGGAAATCAAAGGCATCTCATTCCACTCTCTACCGGCGAGTAGTCTGCCATTTTTCCCTTTTTGAGCGCTTGACACCATCAGGCCCCCATGTACCCCACTGCTTAAAAAAGAACGATATCCCGTACTGCAAGCATTGATCCCTTACACTTTCAACCCAGCATGCTTCCATCCGTCTAGCTGCCGGTCCAGACTCACCACCAACAATTACCCAATGGAGCATGGAAAGATTTATCTCGCCAAGGTCCTCCAAAAGCGGTTCGACCGACAGGAAACGGACAGTAGCATTAATCCTCCTCAGATAGTCAATTCTCGGAAAACCATGTTTTCGATTCTCGACAGATACTCCTAGCCATGCATTCGGCGGAGGTTTCATGCATTCAAAATATGACGCCATTCTAGCGGCACGTTTAGTGAGAACTTGATATGTATGGTGAGGGGTTTGCTTCATAATGTCAAATACTTTTGTTATAAAAAGAATCTTCCATATCTTCATGAAAGAGATCGCTCATTGAGTTGACAAAAAACGTAGTGGGCTTCCTCCTCTTAAGAGGTTCAAGAAGCCTATTTTCCAGCATCTTAAACTCAAAACCGCTCTCATAGTTTGGGATTCCTCGCCCCTGGAGCCGTAGCGCGAATTTCTCAGCATAGCAATTGGCACAACCGGGCAAGGTTTTAGTGCATCCAACTGAAGGATTCCATGTGCTACTAGTCCATTCTATCTTGCTCGACATTATGTTCTACTCCATATGTGGAATAAAAAAAGCTCTGTGCTCGCTGATAGACACCAGTAAGATGTCCGCTCTGCTCATGGTTTTGAAGTCAGCAAAAACAGCCTTGTTGTCTAACATTCTAGTGCCATGGATTATAGCATAAAAAGTTTCAAAGTTCCAGGGGGTAGTGCCACGGCAACTGGTTAAAAGTACTTGACAATCACCTGTCCAGGGGGGCGGACCAAGGGAATGACTGATCTTCCATGAGAAGAAGCTCTGGAAAGGTCAGTTTAGTGGCTTAAAGGCTCATTTGCGGCATTGAAAGTGACGTTCTAAGCCAGACTAGAATGGTGTCTGCCGAGCATTTTGCGTATCAATCCACATTCGGAAACAGGGTTGATTGCACCCAAAGAAAAGAACTTCACGGAACCTGTCACGCTAATAGCGCCCACCGAAAATGAGGTCCATTGATTGTATATCCCATTGACATATCCTTCATTAATTTTATAATATTTCCGAGAACAATAACATCTTATATGGGGGTGGCGTTGTGACTTGCGTGAAAACCAGAATTTTTAAAAGCAACAGGAGTCAGGCTGTTCGCCTGCCCAAGGAAGTTGCCTTTCCGGAATCCGTGAAGGATGTTGAAATCACTGCGTTTGGCAACAAACGCATGATTGAGCCTGTGGGCCAATCTTGGGATGAGTGGTTCGATGCACCGGGGGTTTCCGGTGATTTCATGATAGAGCGAAAGCAACCGGAAGACCAGCGACGGGAGACCATGGAATGCTGACATACCTGCTGGACACCAATATTATCATCTACACTTTGAAAAACCGTCCTCAGCAGGTAAAAAGGCGCTTTCAGAATCATCACGGCCGGATGTGCATTTCCGCTGTAACCTTGGGGGAATTGGTATTTGGGGCGGAACATTCACAACAGGTGGAACGGAATCTGGCGGACATCGAAGCCATGGTCGCCCGGCTTGAAGTGCTGCCCTTTGACAACAAAGCCGCATATCATTTCGGACAGATACGGGCCGCACTTTATCGTACGGGCCCGCCCTCACAAGAGATCGGGCGCGGACTTGAAGCATCGCCCGCGCGGCCTCCGAATGTAGCGGGAGACCCGAAACGTAGTGAGGGTCCGCCCTCACAAACGATCGGGCGCGGACTTGAAGCATCGCCCGCGAGGCCTCCGGGTGTAGCGGGAGACCCGAAACGCAGTGAGGGTCCGCCCATTGGACCTTACGATATGATGATAGCCGGTCAAGCCAGGGCGTTCGGCCTGATATTGGTGACAAACAATAAAAAAGAATTTGAGCGAGTGCCGGGACTGGTGCTCGAAGACTGGAGCGAAGCGTAAAGTGTTGAAGCCAGGAAGCGTTATAAATTGCAGATCCTCAACTATGTCGCCACTTCGTAAGCGTTCACCACAGAGACGATTGACAACCCGGCCGCAACTCAATGGCTTCTGCGTGGGGCGAGCCCTCACTCTGTTCGGGTTCCGCGTTAAACGTTCGAACCCACGTTAGAAGCTTATAGTTCGGCGTCCGATCTTTTGTGAGGACGCACGGTCGATCTTGAGAGGACACAGAGGCGGCAGGGCCGCGGTTAACACTTCAGCCGTTTTTCTCAGCTTTTTCTCCGTGCTCTCAGTGCTTCTGTGGTGAGATAGCCTTTGTCTTTATTATCTTTTATATCCGGACCACGAACGAAGGCCCCCCTACCACGCACATTCCAATATGCAGTCTGGATGCCGAGCGAAGAAGTTGATGCATTATTCCGGTGAGAACGATATTATCTACGCATCCATTAGACTGCAAAAGCCCGAGGAAAAGCTGCACACCGCTCTGGTTGAGATGATAGTCAAATCCGGGGTTGACCCAATTTTTGCGTAGTGTACAACTTGATGCATTTTTCGAAATTAACTGAGACAGGAGGCAACAGTGAAAAAGTTATTGCCATCATCCGGTTGGTTCGTAATCACAGTGATTTTGCTTGCGCTTATCCTGTCTTCCTGCGCAACCGGGCCGCCCACTGCTGAACAGCCCGGGGCGCAACAGCAAGCGCGGGGATCTCTGGATGAAGCCAGAAGGCAGGCAGAGGAGGCCAGGCATGATGCCTGGCGTTCCGCGGGTCTGGTACAAAAGGAGATCCAGGTAGACAGTGACCGGATCGTATACCTGGAGGGCGGTCAGGGGGAAACGGTGCTGCTCCTGCACGGATACACCGCCAACAAGAGCCACTGGACCTATTTCGCGGGACAGCTGACCCCGGCTTATCATGTCATCATCCCCGATCTGGCCGGTTTTGGAGAGAGCACGAAAAGGTGGGAGGCAAGTTACAACATAGACAGCCAGGTGAAGCGTCTCGACCGGTTCGCCGAGGTCTTGCAACTGAAAAGGTTCCACCTGGTAGGAAACTCTATGGGGGGAACGATTGCGGCCGTCTATAGCGCAAGGTTCCCTCAGAAAATATCGACTTTGGCCCTCCTTGCCCCCGGTCAGCTCAAGACGGCGAAACAGTCCGAAGTCATGGTTCAAGTTGGATGAATTATGGGGAAAATCCCTTCCTGATCAGCAACACTGATGACTTCGAAAAGATGCTCCCTCTTCTTTTCGTGAAGACCCCGCCGATGCCCGACCCCATCAAGAAGGCGGAGGTAGCCCAGGCCATTGCCGACAGGAAGTTCAACGAAAAAATCGGAGTTGACCTCTTCAAAGAGGCACTTGCCCTGGAACCCTTCCTTCCCATGATCCAGGCGCCGGTACTGATTATCTGGGGGGACCATGACAGGATTCTCGATGTGTCTGGTGCATCGGTTTTGGATAAAGGCCTCAAAAACCACCAGACAGTCATCATGAAAGATATGGGACATGTGCCCATGATGGAAAGACCGGCGGAGACGGCAGCGGCGTACATGGACTTCCTGAAGAATCAACGGAGCATGTAAGGGGTCCCGCAGATACAAAGCGATGCCGGAAGCGTATTCTGGCATTTGCCCATAGCCACCGAAGCCAACGTTTAACGTGCAACACAAGCCGGGGTGAGTCGCAAGGCTCCCCCGGCTATTGCTCATAAAGCCGGGTTGCATTCACAACGAAACCGCCTCAGAGTCTCCATGGCCCGAGTGAAGCGACACTTCCTGCCCGAACGCGTTTGGCACATTACGCACCGGCGCCGCAAAAGAGAATTTCTTCTCAAATTTGCAAGAGACCGCAGGTCTTGGATAAGCCGGCTATTTGAAGCCAACAAGCGTTATAAATTGCAGATCCTCAACTATGTCGCCACTTCGCAAGCGTTCACCACAGAGACGATTGACAACCCGGCCGCAACTCAATGGCTTCTGCGTGGGGCCACGGTTCGATCTTGAGAGGACACAGAGGCGGCAGGGCCGCGGTTAACACGTGCGCTGCGGCGGGCAGTCCCGCCACATGCGCGAGCGCTCGGCCTTGCGCGCCCTGAGCGCGAGGCCGAAACTTTAGCCGCTTTTCTCAGCTTTTTCTCCGTGCTCTCAGTGCCTCTGTGGTGAGATAGCCTTTGTCTTTATTATCTTTTATATACGGACCACGACCCGCCTCGCAGCCTGCCCTGGCAGTGCTTCTGGGCCGGGGGTGAACGGGTACGCCACTTCAAGCCACATCCATTTGCTCGTGCTGGACGGTGTGAGACGAGGAACCATTGCGAAGTCGATGCAACTGATCGCAGGCCGGACAGCTCAATCCCTGCCAATGATTTTCCTTCGTGGTCTTCGTGTATCCTTCGTAATCTTCGTGACCAAAAAAGCATTCGAATCTAAAGTTAACAGCATTAGGCCCGGCCCCTATGCGTCCGCAACCCCCTATGCGTCTATGCATTGCTTTCCTGTTGGCCCCGGTTTACAATCATCGGACTTAACGCTCACGGAGGCGATAATAAATGAGGTTTTTTAAGCTTGCGGGAGCGATTCTGATCCTGATCGGCATGAATGTAGCGAGCTGCTGCGCCGATGAGCCGCACTCGGCGCCGTCATCTACCCTAACGGTCGCGAGGAAAGTTTTCGACGGGCCTGACGGGCCTTTTGACCCGACTTTGCCCAAGTTCGAGAACCGGCTTGAAACCGAGCACTTCGTTCTCAAATGGACAAACCAAAGCAGCTATTCGCCCGATAATATCAAAGATCCTCAGTTAATAAAAGAAACCGCCGACTATCTCGAAACGGCCTGGGCAAAATATGTGGAACTGTTTGGAAGAAAGCCTTATACCCCGCCCGGCAAGGACAAGGTCGAGGTTATTTTTAGAGATATCGACTGCTACGGATTTGCCGATCCCCCGGATGGGCCTATTGAGTTAAGCGCCGGCGCCTGGAGAGACCCAAAAAGCAGCGGAATCAGGCGGTCCACTTCCGCACACGAGTTGTTCCACAAATTGCAGTACGCCTACGGTTTCAAAACCAAATGGAAGCCAGAGAAGCCCTATAAGTGGTTTTCAGAGGGGACGGCCGCTTGGGCGGAGGTCTTCGTGTGGGGCAGGGTGAGCCGCGGCGAGAAAGTTGACGAAATTTTCAAAGACAGTTCAATGGACCTTTATGAGGCCGATGACAGGGCTATGCCCTTCTGGATCTACTTTGTCCAGGGCAACGAGGAGCACGCAAACAATGCGCTCATGCGCAAGTTTTTCGAAGCATGCGAACGGCTCCAGGACGAAAACCTCGCTTTGAAGGAAGTCGTAGAAGAAACGTACGGGTCCCTGGACCGCTTCTTCCAGGGCTTCAAAAAGGAGCGCCTGACCGGGTTCTGGAGAGGTCCCTGTGAAACTCCTTACAGGTGCATTCTGGGACCCGACGGAAACGACCTCGTTCAGGAGGTGACCAATTACCAGATGAGAAAAACGAGAAATCAAAAAACAGGATTATTTTGAGGTAGTGTTACGTTCCGTAAATTCAATGATAGATCGTGAGCCATACAGGGCTTACCCGCATAGGTCCATTTGAATGGAGCGGCACTTTCTTTATTGTAGCGCTCTATATAATACATGCTCTTGCGTTGGGGGGCGGACCACGCTAAAGCGTGGCTGCCCAAGGAAAGACTGGTCCCAATTGGCTATTTTAAAGTCTTAGAATATGCTTTTTGACCCCGAAATGGTCACTTTGGCGGCGACAGCAAACGATTTAAAGGCATGCCGAATGGTTCGAACAAAATGGTCTAAGAAGCACATATGGCAACTACGTTGAGGGACTTGAAACGGACGCCGGTGAGATTTTGAAGTATTTTTGGAAATGACTTCAAAGCTTGCAAAATAGAAAGCCTCCACTTTCACTATCATGACCAGCGAAAGTTGAAGGCTCAGTGTTGGCGACTTATTGGCACTATAACGTAAAAAAATGGTGGAGGCGGCGGGAGTTGAAGCCGAGACACGGCTTTATCGATTCACCCGCTAAATCAAGTAAAATTCCATATTTACAATAACATAGTCTCTCTTTTTGGCTGGCGTGGGTCCGTAAAAATTCGTCAAATTTCGCTAAGAATTTTCTCGTTTAGCGAAAGGTAGGGGAAAGTGGTCGAGGGTCGAGATGCATAGGAAATCCACCTTGACCACAAATCCCTCAAAGGACTATCATTTCAATTGTGGACACGGAGTAGCCGTGTAATGCCGTAAGTATGTTGTTCCCACACTCGATAGATCAAAGGGCGAAAAGATGCGAGAGACAATGGCGCAGGACGATCTGAAAAAACTGATTAAAGAAAGTGTCCGCGAAGTAATTCGGGAAGAGCGGTTGGGGCTGTGTGAAGTTATGATCCCCAAAGTCTCTAAAAAGGAACTGATTGAGGTCCGCGCAAAATTCGGTTCCCCGGCTGATTACCAAGAGGATGACTTCACCGATATGACCGATTGGGTTAAGGAATGAGAGTCAGATTC
>CAVRZU010000175.1:0-37519 GCA_963725365.1 uncultured delta proteobacterium
GCCGAAATGGCCCCCTGCATCCGGCTGAACCGGTCTTCTCTCGGCAAATGCCGCCATTGCCAAAGTATTCTCTGCCGATTTCATTAAAATATCCTCCATGACCCGGTTAAGGGGAATTCCTGCCGGCGGTGGGACCGCCGGCCAGGTTCGCTGCTGCCTTCGGCGGCGGCAGGAATAATCCCCCATGCCCCGTCCCGGCGAACCGCATTGATAAAAGCGCGCACTTTATCGATATCCTTCCTTCCCGGCTCGGATTCGACTCCGGAACTAACATCAACGGCGGCCGGGCCTGCTTCATGGATGGCCTCACAAACGTTTTCCGGGCTCAGCCCGCCTGCCAGAATACAGGGGACCGTCTCCGCAAGTTCTTTCGCATCGCTCCACTTCCAACTCAGCCCGGCCCCACCCGGAATGTTGCCTCCCCCGCTTTCGATCAGGTATGCCGTGGGACGGTAACTGAGGGCTTCAGACAAAAAAGGCCTTTTTTTGACAAACAGGGTTTTAATTACCCTTATGCCGTCAGACTCGAGCGCTTCAACCATCTCCGGAGCTTCAGCCCCATGGAGCTGGATGCAGTTCAATCCACAGAATCGAGCTATTTCCATCATTTCTGATAAAGGAGCGTTGACAAAAACACCGACCTTCCAGACTTTCTCCGGAAGACTCCAACTGATCTCCCTGGCCCTGTGCCTGCTCACTAAACGCGGACTGGGCGGGTAAAACACAAGGCCTATAGCGTCCGCGCCAAGTTCCGCACAGGCAATCGCTTCATCGGCCGAGGTCAGGCCGCATACCTTTATCCAAGGATGAGAAACAGGATCATGCCGTCCACCCTTTTTCATGACTGAACTCCATGCAGCGCCCTTAGAAATCCCACGGGATCGTCCGACCTCATGATGCTCTCACCTATCAGGAAGTTCCATATGCCGGCATCGATGAGCCGCTCGATGTCGGAGCGTGTGTGAATACCGCTCTCTGCGACCAGGACCCGGCTGCTGCCGGCTCGTCCGGCAAGGCTGATGGAAGTTGAAATGTCTGTTTTAAAGGTACTCAGATCGCGGTTGTTGATTCCGATGAGCCGTGCGCCGGCTTTGTCCGCAGCTTCGAATTCACTTTCGTTATGTGCCTCCACAAGGGCATCGAGACCGATTTCGAGGCACAGCGACAGCAGATCCCGCAGGGATTCCGGCAAAAGCGCCCTGACGATTAGCAATACCGCATCAGCCCCCATCAAAGCCGATTCATAGATTTGATAGGAGCTTACAATAAAGTCCTTCCTGAGCGTTGGAAGCCGGGCTGCGGATTTAACTTTTCTCAGATCATCCGGGGTCCCGCCGAAAAAGTTTTCGTCGGTGAGAACCGATATGGCTGCTGCGCCACCCAGTTCGTACTTGCGGGCATAATCAGCCGGATCGGCAAATTCCCTTATTTTACCCTTCGATGGAGAGGCCCGCTTTATTTCGGCAATTACGTTCATCCCCAGAGGACCAGGCTTGGCCAGCCGCTCGATAAAGGGCCTTTTGTCGCCGTTCAGCTTCTCGGCCGCTCGCCGAAGCACCTGTTCCGGCGTATGGCTCGCCGCCGACCTGACTTCTTCTTTTTTCCGTTCGAGAATTTTCGATAAAAAATCAGACATTATCCAACCTACTCAATTCTGCCTGCTAAACCGGATCAGCGCTTCGAGTTTTTCGCCGGCCCTGCCGCTGTCAATCGAATCTTGAGCTTTTCTGATGCCTTCGCCGAAATCACCGGCAACGCCGGCAGCAACCAGGGCTGCACCCGCATTGACTGAAACGACGTCTCGCCTTGGCCCCTTTTCACCGGACAGGATACTTCTGGTTATCGCCGCGTTTTCCGCCGGGGAGCCTCCGGCCATATCCAACGGGTTGGCGGTACGGCCCAGGAGTTGTTCGGGGGTGACATCATATGTCCGGATCAATCCATCACTGAGTTCGGAAACCCTTGTAGAAGCGCAGACGCTTATTTCATCAAGCCCCTCATGACCGTGCACAACGAAAGCCCGCTTTGCGCCGAGCCGCTGGAGGGCGTGGGCGACCATTTCAGTCAGCTCCGGCGCATAGACGCCGATCAACTGGCAGTTGGCTCCGGCAGGATTTGTAAGAGGCCCGAGCATATTGAAAATCGATCTAACCCCGAGCTCTTTTCTCGCCCTGGCCGCATGCCGCATCGCTCCGTGAAACATGGGGGCGAAAAGAAAGCCTATGCCGATTTGTCTGACCGCCTCTTCCACCACTTCCGGACCGGCTTCCAGGTTTACACCCAGTGTCTCCAGCAAATCGCGCTGCCACATTTGCTGGAAACCGAGCGGTTCCCGTGCTTGGCCACCGTAACACCGCACCCAGCAACGACGAAGGCCGCAGTAGTCGAAATATTGAAAGTGTTGGAGCCATCGCCGCCCGTTCCACAGGTATCCACCACTACATCGGCGTTTGTCTGGATCCTGGCGGCTTTTCGCCTCATGGCGCGCGCGGCCCCGGCAAGCTCCGAGAAAGTCTCGCCCTTGGCGGCCAACGCGGCCATCATGGCCCCGATTTGAGCGTCGGTCGCATTGCCCGACATGATCTCACCAACCAGCCCGGCCATTTCTTCTTCGCTCAGGTCGACCTTTCCGATCAGCTTTTTGAGGCACTCGCGTATCATATTATCTCCCCCCCAGTCGTTTGCCCGTTTGCAAGCTTGAGAAAGTTTTTCAAAAGCCGCTTGCCAACGGGCGTCATGATGGATTCCGGATGAAACTGCACACCTTCGGTGAGGTGTTCTTTATGGCGGATTCCCATAACTTCGCCGTCCTCGGAGCTGGCGGTGACCTGCAGGCATTCAGGCAAGCTTTCCGGCGCCACGGCAAGAGAGTGGTAGCGCATTGCCTGGAAAGGCTCTGAAATTCCGGTATAGATGGACTTTCCGTCCGCGCTGACCGTGGAAACTTTTCCGTGCATAAGTCTTTTTGCGTGAACCACCTCGCCTCCGAAGGCGGCCGCAATCGCTTGGTGTCCAAGGCAGATTCCGAGGATAGGAATTTTTCCGGAAAATCTGTGAATGGCGGCAATAGAGACTCCGGCATCCTCCGGCCTGCACGGACCCGGGGAAATTACGATCGCCGAAGGCCTAGCTTTCCGATATCCTCAACGGAGACCACATCGTTTCTGGCGACCTCGACCTCAGCTCCAGAGCATCCTGAAATACTGGAAAAGATTGTAAGTAAAAGAATCGTAGTTATCGATCATAAAAAGCATGATTAAACTCCTCGGGCGGTGGGACCGCCGGCCAGTTAGCCTGCTTGAAATCGCCGCAGGCCAGGTGCGGGGGCGGTGGGACCGCCAGCCTGGTGTAGCCGCCGCTTTCGGCGGCGGCAACTAAAATTTCATGGTTTCAGGGTGTCCCCGGGGCATGAGCTGTTTCGAGCAGATGCAGCGCTCTCTCGGATGGATTCGGCCTTGTTGATCGTTTCCTGTTTTCGCGTTCGGGGTCAGAGTCGGCGACTATTCCAGCCCCTGCCCTTACCGTCAGCTTCCGTTTCGAATACAGGCAGTCCGGATGGTGATCGCCAGGTCCATGTTCCCCGTGAAAGGAAAAATACCCGATTGCTCCTCCATATGGACCCCGGGGCTCATCTTCCAACTCGGCAATTATTTCCATGGCCCTGACCTTCGGAGCGCCGGAAAGGGTGCCGGCCGGAAAAGTCGCACGGAAAAGGTCGAACGCGTCCAATCCATCACCCAAATCACAGTTTATGTTGGATACCAGGTGCATTACATGCGAGTATCTTTCGACCACCATCAGGTCGGTTACCTGAACCGAGCCTATTTCAGCCACCCGTCCGAGGTCGTTTCTGCCCAGGTCAACCAGCATAAGGTGTTCAGCCCTTTCCTTCTCGTCTTTGAGCAACTCATTGGCAAGCTCGCGGTCCTGCTGCTCGTTTTCCCCGCGAGGGCGGGTGCCCGCAATAGGACGAAGCGTGGCGACCCCGTTTTCGAGTCTCACCATAGTTTCCGGAGAAGACCCGACCAGGACCGTATCGTCAAAATGAAGGAAATAGAGATACGGAGATGGATTAATGAAGCGCTGGGCCCGGTAGAGCGACCATGGGTCCGGGGCCGGGCAGCTGAACTGCTGTGAGAAGACAGCCTGTATGACGTCTCCCTCCCTGATGTATTCTTTTATTTTGGTTACTCCGGAACGGAATTTTTCAGGTTCGACTTCGTGATCCAAAGGAAATCCCTCAGCTGCATGCCGGGCGCAAACTTTGGGCGCACCTGCGAGTTTGCCCTTCATCTGCTCCAGGGTCTGAAGAGCCATATCATAGGCTGAATCGGCATCTCCGTTTTCAACAAGACCGTAGGCCACAAGACTAAGCGTGTGGCGTATGTTGTCGAATATGAAGAGCTGTCCGGGCAGGATAAAATGTGCTAATGGAGTTTCTGCCGGCAACCGGTTCGAAATAGTTTCGCAAAAGGATACGAACTCATAGGTAAAAAACCCGACCATCCCGCCCCAGAACCTGGGCAGCCTCGCCAGCTTCACCGGTTTGTATCGAGCCATCAGGGACCGCAGAACTTTGAGGGGATCTCCGTGATGGGCAATGCGCTCCTTTTCAGGCCCGCTCTCGATTTCCACCTCATCGCGGAATACCTTGACCGACTTTGTGGCCGAATTCCCCAGGAAGCTGTACCTTCCCCACCTCTCGCCGCCTTCCATGCTTTCAAGGAGGAAAACCGGCCCGCTCCCGTCATATATTTTGGCCAGAGCGGAAACAGGTGTTTCCATATCCGCCAGAACTTCCAGGCAAACCGGGATGAGGTTCCCTCTTTGAGCCATGGTGCGAAATTCCGATCTTTCCGGGTAAACCCCCAGTTCCATAGTCTTTCTCCTTTTAGCGGCATCCGTTCGTTGCGCTTTTATACACGCTGAAAATCGGCTCTATCTGCCTGCATAGATCTGCAAACTGGGCCGGATAAAGCGACTGAGCTCCATCGCTCAGGGCCGTTTCAGGCGCATGGTGAACCTCCACCATAAGCCCATGGCAGCCGACTGCCACAGCAGCCCGGCTAAGAGGAATCACCTGGTCTCTGAAACCGGCAGCGTGACTTGGGTCCACTATAACCGGCAGATGGCTCTCCTGCCTGACGACAGGAATGGCGGAAAGGTCCAGGGTATTTCGGCTGTGGTGGGCGAAAGTGCGAACTCCCCGCTCACACAGGATCACCTTGTCGTTGCCGCCCTCCATCACGTATTCGGCCGCCATCAGCCACTCCTCGATAGTGGCCGCCATACCCCGCTTCAGAATAACCGGCTTTCGGGACTTTCCGGCGCGCCGGAGCAGGCTGAAGTTCTGCATGTTTCTTGCCCCGATCTGAACTATATCCGCATATTGCTCGACCAGGTCGAAGACTTCATGGTCAATTGCCTCGGTAACTACCGGCATCCCGGTCTCCTGGCGCACTTTGGCCAGGATCTTGAGCCCTTCCTCTCCCAAACCCTGAAATGAGTAAGGCGAGGTCCGCGGCTTGAAAGCGCCGCCCCTGAAAATCTGTGCGCCGGCGTCTTTAACGATTCGGGCGGTTGTGAGGGCCTGGTTTTCACTCTCGATCGCGCAAGGCCCGGCAATGATGGTGAGACAATCGTTGCCGATCCGTACCCCCCCAACCTCCACAATAGTGTCCCATCCCTGTGATTCCCGGCTCACCAGCTTGTACGGCCGGGTTACCGTGATAACCTCTTTTACGGCCTCTAATTGCAGAAATGGCGATGCGTCTACCGGGCCCTCGTTATGGAGAACGCAAATCGCTACCCGTTCACCGCCGGGGATTGTCCTTGCTATATAGCCTTTTTGCTCGATCCCCGAGACCACCGCTTCGATTTCGGCCGGTTTAGCTCCTCTTTTCATTACGACAAGCACATTTGTCTCCTTTTCGCGACTTGCGCACCTTCAAACGAGAAAGGGACCGCAGAGTTTCTCCACGGTCCCTTTCCACAAAACAAAAAGGACCGTGAGCCTAGATGCGGCCCACGGTCCCAGCAGTATTCATATTGAGCTGATGGCTAACCCGTCAGGCGCGCACCTCCGCAGCTAAGCCACCAAAACCAAAAATTTGCAGTTTCTACTACATCACGATTCATAAATTTATCCCTGATAAGAAAGTGAGTTCTTGTAACAGGTCAAAAAGGCAATTGCAAGAATTATTTTTCCGAATTTCTTTCTCCGTGGACGACGGCCGGTGCGCTGCCTGTAAAGGTTCGATCCGCCGCTGCCCGGACCAATTCAACTACTTCAGTATGCACAAAGAGGATCTAAATCTGAATAATGTGTCATCCTTACCCCCGGCCGATGCCGAACGGCATTTCCGGTTCGAATTCCATTGGAAAAGCTCCTGGAATGCCGGATATCGGTGGATGATACGATATTCCAATCAAAACCAGCAAGAAAAAGTGCCGGCCAAACCAGTTTGGACATTCGACGACATCCACTTTATCCCAGCAGCTAATAGCGCACTTCCCGCCCCTCATTGTGTTGCAGGGGCTCGGTGAAAGTCTATACAGCTTGCCAACTTGGAAAATCAGGGCGGACACTGATCGCATAACGGAAATGCTCCGGACGTGTTGAACTTTCGAGCCGCCTGAGATTTCAAGGTCCAGGAGAGATGTGTTAACTTTTCCGGGATTACTGGCCCGAACACTGATGATCCCCCTGCCATCCGAAGGACCATCTTATGAACTCAGAGCATCCATGACAGCTTTTGGATTCTTAGATGCTACTTTCAGTAGCGCATTTGCAGGTCCTTCCGGTCTTCTTCTGCCTTGCTCCCAGTTCTGAAGGGTTGAGACACTTACTCCTATCATGAGGGCGAATTCGGATTGGGATTTATGCAGTTTCTCACGTATGGTTTTAATATCAAGAGGGGTGAACTCAAAACGGCGGCTGGGCGGTAGCTCTCCTCTCTTGATTTTTCCAGCTTCTTTGATGCTTTCTACTAAATTGTCGAAGTCTTTTTCATTCATTCCAGCCACTCCTTAATGAGCCTGCTTAGGATCTTTAGCTGATCTTGGGTGAGGTCTTCCTGTTTGGTCTTCTTGTAGGCCAAAAGCATGTAAACGGTATCTGAAGGAATATCCCAATAGTAAATGATCCGTAGACTCCCTCTCTTGCCCACCTGTGGAAGATTCCAGCGGAGCTTGCGCAATCCACCACTTCCCGGAATCAGGCTACCGGCCTCCGGACGAACCAATATCGCCTGTTGCAGCTTCCGGTAGGAATCCCCTGGCAATAGGGCCTCTACTTCTCTCGTAAAAATCGGCGTCTCAATGAAGACCATACCTCAATATACGCCAATGGCTGATAGATGGCAACCAAAGAAGTTTGTCTGGCAGAAACCGCGCTGGCATCGTGCTCTTCTCTTTCTCAAGAAAGCAAAACTTCAGCAACGAGCAGGACCGATTTCCGAAGAGGTACTGTCCTTCCTGAACAAAATAACCGAACGAGGAAAACAGCAAACCAGGCACGGGCGTTACTCTCACCTGAAAGCCTTCTTCAACTTTATCAAGATAAACTTCGATTCAACCCTTCAAAATCCCTGCGATGCGCCGATGCTGAGAAACCTCTATAGGCCTGGAAAGCCCAATCACTGGGATATTGTTGAGAAGGAAACCATCGACGAGATCATCTTCAGGACAACCAAATTGAGGAATCGGCTTATTCTGGAGCTGATAGCCAGAGGGGGAATGCGGTCGGAGAGGTGCTGAAGCTCACCCCGGAGAATGTGATCGATCAGAAGCTCGTCCTGCAGCGCCCAAAGAGCGGAAATGAGGCCGAAATAGTGTTTGTCCCGAAAAGGATCGCTGACAGATTGAATGTCTATATTAGGGAAAAAGGCATCAAGACCGGCCAGAGGATATTTCCGATTACTTATGCCGCGGCGAGACTGGTTGTGAAGAAGGCCGGCAAGTTGGCCGGAATTGATCTGAGACCACACGATCTTAGAAGACATGCCGCAACGTATGCGCCCAGGTCCGGTGTTCCAATCGAAATCGTGAGCAAGGTGATTCTCCGGCACGCTAATCTTTCGACAACTCAGCGTTACCTCGGAAAAATCAGCGACACAGAGGCGACAAGGTGGATTGAGAATCTATACGGCTAAAGCGGGTTTCAAGGCGGGGAGACGCAGGTCTCCCCGTCGGACCTGTCTTCGCGAGAATCAACATGCGATCTGGCCGGGTGAAGATTTGAGCGCCTCTTTTATCAAGTCGGAGGAGAGATAACTTAACTTCGACACAGAGCTATCCGAACGATGAAAAATCCTAGAATTTACACTGTTTGTCGTAAGGGGACTGTATTTTTTGGAGTCCCTCGACGGACGCGTCAGAAGTCCAAGAAAGATTCTGGATGCTTACCCCGCTTGGAATGGCAGTTCATAATCAATTGACTTGCGCAGTGCCACAATAATCAATCGCCCAGCCTTTTGCGTCGGCGGGAATAGCCTTTGTTCTACCGTCCGTAAATTTTCTCGCTGCATTCTTTACAGAGCATTGTATCTCCATCTTCGGGCTCCATTTCGTCTATTGGGAAATCCCGCTTACATTCGTAACACATTTCAAATTGTTGTGTATGGCCGCAAATTTTACATCGCACACCTGGGTAGTAGTCATGAGTGGCTACGACCAAAATCAGAACCACAGTGAACGCAAGTCGCGCTCCCTGTCAGCCATTCCTCAGCAGAAAGGACATCATTGCAGAGATCTTGATAACTCTTCACTACCTCTTTATAAATCTCCTCTCGTTCTATAAGGGCTTTCCAAGAGTCATTGTCAACCAAGGATTCTCTGGATGTCGCAAGATACTTTTCCACGTATAGAATCGTGAATCCAAGTGTACTCACGAAAATTTGTCTGACTTCATCAGGATCTTCATCAACATCAAGATGTTCGATTGCATTTCGAATCTTCTTCAGTTTACTAATAACCATTCGGTCGGATTTTGCGATAGGCTCACCCAACCATTCGAGACGGTCAACAGCTTCATTAAAAGTTACCGTCTTTGTCTTAGAGAGAGGCGATATCAGATATTTTGTCTTGCTTTCGTTCACAGTTACCCTAAGATTCGTAAAAAGTAGAACAGGGTTAGAAGGATCAAGATCAAGACGCCTTATTTTTTCCTTTGTAAATAGTTCAATGCAGCTAATTAGCTCTTTGACTGCGGCCTTAAGACCGCCGACCGTGTCCTCAGAATAGTATTGCACAATCCGTCTTAGCGAATCAGAAGCATTGCCCATTATTGACAAATGCATATCACATGCACCTTTCCGGAGAAGAGGAGATAAGATGGGCACCGCTTTACCGTGCTCACACTACAAGGCTACAAGGCATCACATGGATGACTAGTCCAATCGCAAAGCCCGCAAGTCATATAATAGTCGCCGTCCGGCTCTATGGAGATATCGAAATGCGTCCGTATTAGCCGAGATTTGCAGATAGGACAATGGTCAGTCTTGTCAGTTTTCTCACGCTCAAGAATCTGTATAAAGTGTCCCACGACGGTACCGCATGCATGAATCGCAATTGACGAAGCCGTTTTATTAGCACCCCGATCATGGGTTAGCCAATTCACCAATTGCCATGTTTCTTTAGCGGTATTCTTCAAATATTGGCGAAGTTCCTTATTGCTACTTCCTCGGCACAATTTGTCCATTAAGAGCGCACTCCAGGCAACAAAATTCGCATCCTGGGGCCTTTCTGCATCTGCCTCCATTTGCACGCGCCGCCTAACTGCACCAATCAAAGATATCAAATCATTCGCGCAACTGCATGCCTACTGCTTGATAGTCTTCGGCCTCAACCGCACTGTCGTGTCGATCGTTTGCTTGTTCTTGACGTCTGAATACCTCATCAAAAGGGCTGGGGGCAACACTATTGGCTCCAGCGGGCCGGCTCCGCAGCCGCATCATCAGTCCGATGTGGAATGAAAGAGTGTAGTCGAGGCTGGGAAAATGTCTCTGAGAATATAGGTTCGTGAGATTGGTGATAACCCACCACCGATCTTTGTCGGTGATGACGTCCCACATCTCGTAAACCACGCCTAACACTATTTCCTGTTTGACTTTCTCGACATTCTGCACAGTCTCATCTGGGGCCTCTAACTCAACATAGTTTGCAATGTCTCGCTCACTATGCGGGTCACGCACGGGGCTGTATCGTTCCAGGGCCAGTGCTGGCACAGGATGCGAAGGTACAATGCATCCGCCGATTTCATCCTTTTCGGAGTGGTCTCTCGGCATAATTGGCCTCGCTAAGTGGGGCCTGAAGACTATATGGCCCGTATGTTTCTACTTATGGAGGTGGGCCTTCCAGGCCATTAAAATAACGCTTGCTATTTTACGATTCCGGCACTCCCCCTTTGACGCTTGCATGATACGGCTGTATCGGAATGTCGTCAAGCCGATGCTCGCTTTTGATCAGTTTTTCTCAAATGGTGGTATGGACTACGAGATGCGCGCCAAATCAAAAATAGAGGCCGGAAGAGACATCAACCCTCCTTGCCAACATCGTAACTCTCAGTTTTCTCAAGATATGATTTGCCTTTAAAATCCCAATGAGAATTGCGACTTGGGAATTCGCCGTCTTCCTGTTGCTAAAATGGCGATAGGACTTCGCCATACTTACTTTAATTGACTATCCTTGCTGCCTCTTCGATTATAGAATTCAAATGTCTTTAGCCTTTTTTCGCGTTCTGATTGACATCTGACACAATATCGAACTCCGGGCATTGCTCTGCGACGCGCTTCAGGAATTTCAACCTCACATTCCTCACAATGGGTTAAACTTTCGCCATCCGGTAGCCTGCTTTTTGCCAACTGGACAGCGGATTCCACTGTTGCATCTATTTGTTTCTGCACCGCCTCATCGCTGGACCAGCCAACCGCCATAACTTATTCCTTCTATTCCAGTTGACCTGCTTGAAAGGGGTTCTCAAAAGTTGAACTCCAAACTGAGTCGCGCCCGGCCTTTTTGGGCACGATGTTACCGACATTATTCTATCATTGTTGTTTGGTTTAGGGCCGACTTTCTTTTTCCGCACCCGTGTCCGCCTCGCCTTCTCCAGTGCTCCAGCCTGAGTTGAGACTGCCGTAGCTGTGTAAGCGTAATGTAATTTGGCAGAACCTCCATGAACTCGAAAAGGGAACATGACGGTCTTTTCTTCGCAAACGGTGCAGCTACGGTTCGTCACGGCAAATTTGTTCTGCCTTCAGAAAAGACTCCACCGCAGAGGCGATTGACAACCCGGCCGCAGTCCGACAATTTGTGCGAGGGACTACGGTCGATCTTGAGAGGACGCAGAGAAAAGAATATAAACTGTTTTCTGTGCGCTCTCAGCCTTCTCTGCGGCCTATGCTGTGCATTTTCAAACAGAATTCGAGGCTCATCTCTTCGCTTTAGTCTTCTCATCCCGATTGCTTTTCTCTGCGATCTCTGCGTCTCTGCGGTGGATTGGGGGGGTGCGCAGAGGATGCTGAGGCCGCAGAGATGATCGCCATCGAAAGCTTGATCGGAACCAACCGTAACTGGACGATCTTACGGTAGGATCACGTCAGAAAAGAATACCCCTGACGGTTCGTCACCTGATTTGACACCAATTCCACATGCTGGTATCATGAGCACGTTTTTCTCGAAGGGGGGCAACGAAGTTTTATCTTTGTTTTTCTCAATCCGATCTTACTTCTAGCATTAAAGTTGCATCCAGCTATCTACCAGTGAATTGCTCTCGACGAGAAAATCGAGCCTGGGAGGGGTCTCCGACTGCGCACGCAAGGAGACGGCCGAACATTTCTACATCCCATGGGAAGGTCCTGTGGGGCACAGGGGGAAATATGCAAAACTACTTCACTGCGCCTTACGAAATTTTCAACGCAGCGGCTTCTTTGATGTTCAAATCCATGCGAGCCGCCCCTAAACTCAGCCGAGCGGCTTTCGCTCAGTCAAGAGCGGCCCAGTATTACTGGAGCGGAATTTTTAGATACACTACTACGTTTATGATGCCAACGACGAATGCTCTAAGTTCTTTCGCAAACGCCGAAAAGAAAAACTCGCCTCGAGCTCGCCCGCTGATAACCTCAGAGACTATAGTCAACTGTCTGACATGAATATGGAACTTGCGGCAACTTCCATGGCCAGCGGCCTGAAAGCTATGAACAGTTATTTCTGCGATACGGTGAGCAAAAGTTTTTCAGCCTGGTTAAACTCGTTTGAAGACGAGGACTGCCTGTGCAAGTTTTCGGACAGGTTGGAAGAGGTCCTCAAGGTGACAGTTCAAGAATACCCCAAAGCTATAGACCATATAAAAACGGAATTCGGCATCCACCCGGAAAGCGGCGGGTATAAGAAAGTGGCTGAAACCGAGCGTTTCGATCTCTTGCAGGTGCTGCCCAATCAAAAAGTTACAGAGTCCCGGAACAAACCCGTAGTGATCATCCCGCCCTATGTTCTGGGCGCCAATATATTGGCCTTTTTGCCGCAAGAACAAAAGAGCTATGTTCATTGCTATGCAAATCAGGGAATACCAACCTACATTCGCCTGATCAAAGACATCGATACGACACCCGCAGTCCAGACTATGACCGGAGAAGATGACGCTCGCGACATACGGTTTTTTTGCGAGAAAGTGATGGGAAGGCACAACAGGCCGGTCACTCTCAACGGCTTTTGCCAGGGCGGCTATCAGTCTCTTGTGGCCCTTCTCGCCGGCGAACTCGACGGCCTGGTGGACGCCCTGATCACCTGTGTAAGCCCGATAGACGGGAGCCGGAGCAAGTCTTTAGTGGATTATATAAAAATCATCCCGAACAGATTCAGAGATGTCAAGTATTCTCAAAAAGATCTTCCCGACGGGAATTCCGTTATCGACGGCCCTATTTTGTCATGGGTCCATAAGCTTCGAAAACTGGAGACCAAATCACCGGTCGTTTCTTTTCACCGCGACATAGCCATGTTCGACAGGCAGGCAAATTCGTCACCGAAAATCAGCAAAACCGCTGCGGCAATCAATTACTGGCTGACACATGATCAAGTGGACATACCAGTCAACATCGCCCAAATGAGCTTCGATTCCTACTCGATTCCCATAGACAAAGAGGGGAATCTGCCTGTCACCCTGTTTGGCCGAAAACTTAATTTGAAGCGACTGCCGGAAATGAAAGTACCATGGCTTATCTGTGTTGCGGAGGGCGACGACCTGGTCAAAAGAAGCCGCACTTGCAGCCCTGGACTATATCGATGCCGAGGTCTGCGTATTTCCGAAGGGCCACGCAGCCATTGCGACATCGTGGTCGATTCCCACATCGAGCTGTGCCCTTCATACTCTTTTTCCTCGGGCCGGGAAGCCCGCTGTATCTTCGGAGGCTTGCCAAATTTTCAGAGGCCCCGTCCGCTTCCAAATCGACCTGGATACCGCCCTGGAGGCCTCCAGGCAAAGCGCTGAGGCGCAACAGGCGCCCGAGGCGGCAGCTGAAGTTACAGTCGAGGGGAAAAAGACAAGGCTGGTTTTACTCCCTGCCCCGGCTGCTGCAACTCCATCAACCGGCAAATCCGTCAAAAGGGCGCAAACTAATCGCACGGCGCCCAAGCGAAGCGCATCCAGGAAACCTACATCATCAGAGAAAAAGTGATCAGGCGGTGGGACCGCAGCCAGGATAGCCGCCGCCTCCGGCGGCTAGAAAAACCGAGTGAGGGATGCGCGGTGAGACTTCACCCCGCCTCCCTCTCATTAGGACTCCCACTTGTTGGCCGGCTGGTCTGCGAATCAACTTTCTGCAACAGCTCTTCGAGTTTTTCCCTCAACATGCTTATTTCATCGGATAATGCGTCCACACCCCTGTCCCGGGGCTTTGGACCCGCTTTAGCCGATTGACCATATACCTGTTGCCTCATCTCGCGATATTGTTCATAGGAATCCGCTGTTTCATGCAGTAACTGTGTGTAGTCGGGCGACTTGATCAGATCCAGCAATGAACTCTCGATCGCAGAAAACCAGACGCCGGAGGATTCCTCCATATTTTGAGGGACCTTGCCTTCTTTGCGCATTACATCCATCTTTTCGGCCCAGGCTTTGGATGCCTTGTCCATCGGAAGATAAAGCTGATAAAGGAGTTCACTCATTTTTGTTGAAAAAGCAGTGTACTTCTTAAGAACGTCCCGTGGAGGACCGCTCACGCCTGCATTGGGGACAATATCAAGCATCTTGTGGATTGATTCGAGCCAGATCAGCGGGGCATGGCTCAAAGACTCTATTTCGTGTACCGGAGCGTTGCCTTTGCGAACATCGTCAAACCATTTCTTTTGAAGATCCAGATAACCTTCAAACCCTATTTGCATCATGTTAGACACGAGATCGGAGAGAGAATCGGCCTCACCGGCCTGTTTTTTATCTCCGCTAAAAGCAGCGAAAGATTCCGATATTGCCTGGGTCATCTCCAAAGTGCTTTCCCATGGGCCTTTCCCTCTATTTGACTGCGCAAACCAGTCGAACGGGTTAGCGCCGGAAGACATTGCGCTCTTGGACCACATATTTATCATCAGCTTATTCCAGAAATCAAACACAGGGTTGTCCATCGAAATCTTTCTCCTCGATTCCACTGGCATCGCAACAGTTGACAGCTCAAGCGGCTCTGCGGCGCGGCAATTTTTCCATTGACTCCAATTGTGATAAGGCCCAGGCAGGCACCTCCTCATCAGCTATATAGTTCGCCGTGGCCCAGAAATAATCCGGCGCGCTCAACACAATGAACTTCACCTCGTCCTGCTTCAGCAGTGCAAAGTAGCTCATCTTTGGCTCGCCCCGTTCCTTTTCATGGCCAAGCCCCACAATCCTGCCATCTTTCGGCACCAGGCGCCGGATCGATTCACACGGTATCAGGCATTCACCCGCGAACTCGCATGTACTGCAATCTCCGAAAATTTCCAGCACCTCAACATCGAAGATGTCCTTGTCAGGGTTATTCAGTTGCCATCCGCACAGATCATGTTCTTCGGAATGCATGTTCTTTCCTTTCCAGCCCATTACGGGGAAATGGAACATCGTCTAGAGTTTCCTTTTGCGCAGGCATCTCACGGGTGGGCAACCCTGCCGAAAATAAGTTCCGGCCATCTGCGCATCTGTCTGGGACAGAACTTTCCTAAGGAGATTATGAACTATTTGGACTGGACTAAAATGGGGGGAACACATTATTTTTGTGTATAAAATACCCTACTGGACAGTAGATTGGCGGTGGACGGCAGCCGGGAAGCCGCCTCCTTATACCAAATTGCGTTCAAGATATTCCCAGGGCGATGGGTTTCGCTTTCGCTTCACCCATCCTACACTCCTGCCCCAGCTGCGTTAATTCGTAGGATGGGTGGAGCGAAGCGAAACCCATCACATTAATCTTGAACGCAACTTCGTATTAGGCGGCGGCAATACAAACAGATCATCCGGTGAAGAAAACATTCAAAGGGCAGGATTGACACAAGGCCGTTTTCCGGCAGTAAATATGCCCGGTCCGGACCAGCAGGGCATGGAATTCCTGAAAAAGCGGCACATCAGGCTCCATTGCTCCCATGAAATATTCCCGCAGTTCCTCATAAGAAATCGACTCCTCCACCCATCCATGTCTTGAGAAAATTCGATAAGTATATGTGTCCACAACGAAAGATGGTTTAAAAGCGGCATACAGAATGATACTGTCGGCTGTTTCCGGGCCGATGCCCCGGATTGACGAAGTTCGGTGCTCGCGGGTCCACGTCCTGGGCCAGAAATCCTCCAGACTGCCGCTCCAGTTTGTCATGATATGATTGCAGAAAGCTCTTTATCTTCTTGGCTTTTTGGTTGTAGAATCCGGAGGAGCGAATGAGAGGTGCAAGTTCCTGCGCCCCAAGCCCACAAAGGCGCTCCAAATTCAACAGATTATAGCGGCGCAGGTTTTCGATTGCCGTTGCAACATTTTTCCATGAGGTATTCTGGGTAAGAATAGCGCCCAGTATGACCTCGAACGGAGTCTCGGCAGGCCACCATCCCTGTGGACCCAAAAGAGGCCGACAGCCTTTCGTATATCTCGTATAAGAACTCTTTTCTGTCGTTGCTCAATTCATTCCGATCCCGGCGGGGACAGTTCCACACTTTGCGCAAGCGCCATTGTTCATGTTCTGTTTACTGATGGAATAGCCGACACGTCTGATGAGCACGGCGCCACAGGAATGGCATAATGTGCTCTCGCCGGCATCTCCCGGTATATTCCCCGTATAGACATAATGAATACCGGCCTCCAGCCCTATTTTTCGTGCTCTCCTGATGGTTTCCACCGGCGTTGGCCCAATGTCTCCCATACGATACGCGGGATGAAAACGGCTCACATGCCAGGGGATCTCAGCACCCAAACCAACAAGATATTGCGCAATCTGCTTCAATTCATCATCACTGTCGTTCAGACCAGGGATGATCAGCGTTGTCACCTCGAGCCAGATGCCCCGTTTTTTCATGCCTTCCAGGCTCATGAGAACCGGTTTGAGACGCGCGCCGCATTGTTTTTGGTAGAACTCGTCATTGAAAGACTTCAGGTCGACATTGGCAGCTCCAAGAAAAGGAGCAATCGCATCCAGAGCCTCCCTGCTCATGTACCCATTGGTTACAAAAATGTTGGCAAGCCCGCGCTCTTTCGCCAGGGCTGCAACGTCGAGAGCGTACTCCATGAATATGGTAGGCTCGGTGTATGTGTATGAAATCGAGGCGCACCCATGCTCTTGCGCTCTGTCTGCAATCTGTTCCGCAGAGACACTTACACCGTAGCCATAAATTCCGGGCGATTGCGAAATGTCGGCGTTTTGGCAGAACAGACATTCGAAATTACACCCGGCCGTGGCTATCGAATAACTTGTCGTGCCCGGGAAGAAATGAAACAGCGGCTTTTTTTCGACAGGATCGGCATGCTGGGCGATAACTTTCCCGTATACCAGGCTCCAGAGCCTGCCTTCCCTGTTTTGGCGCACACCGCATTTTCCAATTCCGCCCGGATCGATGCGGCAGTGCTGCGAACAAAGATAACAGTGCACCCGGTTTTCATCTAAAGGCGTGTAGAGCATCGCCTCTTTCATTGTCGATCCTTCACTTGCTCTTACCCATTCATCCGAATTTGAGGACCGCCTCCCTGTGCCCGCCAGCAACCCAGAGATTGAATGGAGACTTTCGCACCAGCGGGAATTTCATTGAAAGCAGGTGACTGCAGCGTTCGAACGCGGCACCGCATATCGATCCTCATAGCGATAAAATGCCCGAAAGGATGCCGTTGCAACAGAGGAATTCGTTCTAAAAGATGAATGTAGTGGAAAAAAGGCAAAGGCAGGGAAAGGCAGGTTCTCCATTCAATCGGAACGGCGCCCGAAAGGATACTGCTGCTCATTGTGCGAAGCTGAAAAACGCTGAAAAACCTGCCGCGGCTGTAAATCGAGTCCTTCCAGAATTTTTGGATGCCGTAGTTAAGTCCGCCGATGGAATACTTATTCAAAACGCCCAGCAGTACGTTCCGGCGCGCTACGCGACAGGCTTCTCTAAGCGCCAGATAGGGGTCTTCGACGAATTCGAGGGTGGTTATCAGGGCGACTGTATCGAATTCGTTGTCCTCGTAGGGCAGATTTTCGGCAAACCCATGATTAAGCCGAACTTTGGAACCAAGGCGCCTGCGCGCAAGTTCGAGGCTCGAACTCGAAGGCTCGAGTCCAGCCACCATATGGCCCTGCGACTTGAACCATTCCAGAAATATACCACTCCCGCAACCGACCTCAAGAACACGCTGCGATGAAACGGGAGCCCATATTTTCCGGAGAAGTTCCTGTTCGAACGCGAGCGCCCTTTGTCCCTGAGGAGAGCTAAACCACCTCTCATGACGCTCGGCGTCAGCTAAGCTGAAAACATAGCCCACGACAAACCTTCGCAAGATACAAGATAAATGTCATCTATGAGCAGGGGCGGCGCCGGCTTCTTGTTTCCAGCTCCCCCTTGCCGTAATTCTATTCGTTCAGCAAAATAGCACCGCGCGAACCGGAGGTGACCATACGCGCGTATCTGGCTAGACATCCGGTCTTGATTCTCGGCTCACGCGGCTTCCATGCTTTCTTCCGCGTTTCCAGCACCGTATCGTCCACCAACAACTCCAGCTTCTTATTCGGGATATCCACAAGAATCTCATCGCCTTCCTCGATCAATGCAATCGGGCCGCCAACGGCCGCCTCAGGCGAAATATGTCCTATGGCCGCCCCCTGTGTGCCTCCACTGAACCGGCCATCGGTTATGAGCGCCACATCCAGTCCCAGGCCACGTCCTATGATCGCTGCGGTCGGCGTCAGCATCTCCTGCATTCCCGGGCCCCCCTTTGGGACCTTCGTAACGGATAACAACCACGTCCCCCGCTACGATCCGGCCGTCCAGAATAGCACTCGACGCATCGGACTCGCTTTCGAAAACGCGCGCCCTGCCTTTCCTTGTAAGCATCTCGGGAGCCACTGCGGATTGCTTGACCACAGCGCCTTCCGGCGCGATGTTGCCGTAGAGAACGGCTATCCCACCCTGATGATGATAAGGATTTTCCAGCGGCCGGATGACCTCGGGCCGAACAACACGCGCTTTTTTCAGGTTCTCGCCCACCGGGTTTCCAGTAACGGTAAGAGGAGCCGGATTTATCAGCTCGCGGCGCGAAAGCTCCTTCATTACAGCCTGTACGCCCCCTGCCGAGTTGAGGTCTTCAAGGAAATGCGCTCCGCCGGGGCGTAGGCTGCAAAGGTGAGGCGTGCGGGCGCTGATCTCGTTGAAAACGCCAAGATCAAGATCGGATTCCAGCTTCATTTGCGATTGCCGGGACGTGAAGGACCGTGTTTGTTGAGCAGCCCAGGGCCATGTCCACAGCTATCGCGTTTTCGAAAGCCGCCCTGGTGGCGATATCCCTCGGTTTGAGGCCGCTTGCCACAAGGTCCATTATCCGCATCCCTGCTTCTTTGGCGAGGCGCACCCTGGCCGCTGTAACCGCCGGGATCGTTCCGTTGCCGGGCAACCCGAATCCCAGGGCCTCAGCCAGGCAGTTCATCGAATTCGCCGTAAACATGCCCGCGCACGAGCCGCATCCCGGACAGGCATCGTCTTCCAGCTCTTCCAACTCACCCAGGGAGATCTGTCCCGGCTTTTAGCGCGCCCACGCCTTCAAAAACCGATATCAGATCCACCGGCTTTCCACCCACATGACCGGCCAGCATTGGGCCGCCGCTTATCAGAATTGCCGGAATGTTAAGCCTGAGCGCGGCCATCATCATTCCGGGGATGATCTTGTCGCAATTGGGAATCAATGACCAATGCGTCAAAAGGATGGGCCATCGCCATTATTTCAATGGAATCGGCTATCAACTCGCGGCTTGCCAGGGAGTAGCGCATCCCGGCATGATTCATGGCGATGCCGTCGCAAACACCGATGGTGTTGAACTCGACAGGAGTTCCGCCGGCCATCCGGATGCCCGCCTTGACCCCTTCGGCTATTTTGTCCAGGTGAATGTGCCCGGAATAATTTCGTTGGCTGAGTTGACAACACCTATAATAGGCCTGTCTATTTCCGACTGAGTGTAGCCCATGGCCTTAAAAAGTGAGCGATGAGGAGCCTTCTCGACACCCTTTTTCATTAGATCGCTTCGCATCCCGTTATCTCCCTTTAGTAATTTCCATTCTCGCGGACAAAGTCTAAACATATAATAATTAAAATATTTTTGGTTATTTTGGAAGCAAAAACGCCAAAGCCGCAAAGTTGACAAAGGATTTTCCAATTTATATAATGCACTGTCCACTCTTAATCAGGTCGACAAGCCAATTATTTGAATTTGAGTCCGGCCGCTATCCACTCTTTGTTGGCGCAGGATGAGGCGATGAGCTCGATATTCGGTCCTGTACCATCCCGGCGGCTGGGACAGATCCCTCGGAATAGATGTCATCCCGCCGAAGACATGTTCTTTCGATTGCATTTACTGCGAGTCGGGACCTACTACCCGTCTGAGCGTAACCACGAGAGAATTTCGTCGACCCATCGGAAATCCTCGCGGAATTGAGCGCCTTTTTGCGCCTCCATCCGAACGCAGCGGACGTCCTGACCTTGTCGAGCGCCGGCGAACCAACCCTTTATGCGGGCCTGGGAGAGCTTATTGCCGCAGTTAAAAAGGACTTACCCCCGGTTTCCTTTGATCGTGCTAACCAACGGTTCTCTTTTGTGGGACCCGGAGGTGAGGCGCCGCCTTTTAAAAGCCGACCGCGTGGTTCCCTCTCTGGATGCCGTCACCGCCCCTGTTTTCCGCAAAATCAACAGACCTCATCCATCTCTGGAACCTGGAGCAGATCATCGAGGGAATCCGTGCTTTTCGGCAAGGAATACAAAGGGCAGTTACATGTTGAAATAGCGCTGGTCTCGGGAGTAAACGACAGCCCCGGAAGAGCTTTCGGCGCTGGCGCAGGCCATCGAGTCCATAAGGCCGGATAAGATCGAACTCAACACGGTTGTCCGCCCTCCGGCGCTGCACCGGGACCCGGGGCCTCACCGATGCGCGAATGGCGTGGGCGGCTTCCTTTTTCAGTTCGCTCAATGCGGAAATAGTGGGCGTATTCGAGTCGGATAAGCAGGACTGCGGCGAAGAACAAATCGGTCTACGCATAATCGAGACAGTGGAAAGGCGGCCCTGCACCATAGCTGAGCTGGCCGCCTCTCTCGGGGTCCCGGAAAAAAGAGTGGAACAGGAATCACGAAAACTTCAGAAACAGGGGAAGCTGAGCAAGCTTTGCTTTGACGGAAAACTGTTTCTCTGCCCCTCTGAATGAGGAGTATAGGTCATACACGTATACTTTGTCACGGCTCGTCCCCTTGACAGGCGGGGGGGCCGTAAGTATCTCTGGTGGGATTTTCGGGCAAGGTCCTGGCAATCAAGGTTTGGGTAAAAAGCTTGCGGGCCAGGTCCCTTACACTGATTGGCGCTCACAGCCTTGATCAAATCCGGATAATGGCTGCTGTAATCCCAGCCAAGACCAAGCACTTCATTAAGGGCCGCATCTGCGGCCTGGCTGCCCAGCGTCTGCCTGCCGAGCTTCAGTCCGACGAGCATGGTCTCCTTGGCCCTTGTCGAGTTCGGTTTCCGGAACAAGTTCATCCTTGAGCCGCTTGAGGTTTTGCTGAATCACTTCCTCCACCTTGGGCAGATTCGCCATCGTGGTCTGTGTGAGGACCCCGAAATACCCGGCATTTTTTCCATAGAAGGGGAAAGTGCTCACGGTGTAGACCAGGGTTTGATCCCCGCCTCGAAGAGAGTCGAACATCCTGCCCGGCCGGAGAGCCTCCTCCTGACAGGACCGAGGTCAGCACATCGAGCACAGGCCGTTCGGCGCTGTTGATATCCAGGCCGTTTGTGCCGATGAAAAGAGCCGCGCTGTTCTTTTCGTTTTTTATCTCGACGGTGCGGCTATCGCGCGATCGGATGAGTCTCATCGGGCATTGACTTTTCCACCGGCTCTCCGGCCCATTTTCCGAACTCTTGCTGCACGAGCTGCCTCGCTTTTGCCGGATCTATATCGCCGTACATAGCCAGCACGGAATGAGTGCGGATTCAATATCTTGCGGTAGAATGCAAGAATTTCCTCACGAGTAAAAGCCCGACGGACTCCGGCGTTCCCAACTTGTCGTTTACATAGGAAGTTTTCTGGAAATAGTTTTTCTTGAACAGTCGCAATGACCTCGGCCTGCCAGCTCTCATCGAGCTTTTTTATGGCAATCAGCGTGTCCTGCCTTTGCTTTTCGATCTCGTCCTGGGGAAACTGGGAGTTCTGGGCAATATCGGCAAGAAGGCCCAGTGCCCAGTCAAAGTCTTCTTTGAGCACCTTGATGGAAACATGGTAGGTATTGTTGTCGGACTGTACACTTATCTCTCCGCCGGCATTTTCTACTTTTCTCAGCAGATCGAGCTTTTTAGTTGATTTGGTCCCGGCGGTCAATAGCCCGACCGTGAAAGCGGAGAGTCCGGGACGCTCAAGGGTTTCAAATGAAAGGCCACCGTTTCCAAACAGTTGCAGGGTAACAATGGGAAGATTGCTATCCTGCTTGATCAGCGTCTTCAACCCATTGTCCAACCGGCTGAACTCAACCGGCGGGGTTTTCGCCGGCTCGCATTCGGGCGCCGCTGCGCCCTGACCCCCGGCGGACTGAGGTTTTATCACGGCAATGTTCATGCGGTTGTTATCAAGGTATCGCTGGGCAGCCGCCAGGACTTGTTCCGCCGTTACTGCGCGAACCCCGTCTACGTAATCGTCATCAAAGTAAGGGTTTCCCGAGAGTAAATAGGACGATGCAAGCGAGGAGGCCCTTGCCGAAACGGTTTCCTGTTCGAAAACGTGCTGGGCTATGGCCGTTTTTTTGGCTTTATCCAATTCCGCCGCAGCTGATTAGAGTGTTCTTGAAAGCATCGATTTCACCCTGGATATCTTTTAGTGCCGAGGGCCACTGAGAAGGAGAAAGGGAAATCGAGATAATGAACTGGCCACGAACAAAAGCAGGCGTCCAGTTACTCGAGCACTTATGCTGAAGACTTTGTTCTGCTCCTCTTTCAGACGGCAGTGCAGACGGCAGGTCTCGCCCTCACCCATCACCTGCGCAAGAACATCCAGTGCGTAGAGATCTTTGTCATAAGCATTTACCGATGGAAATCCTATTATTGCCTGGACCAGCCTGGCGATCGGAACTTCTTTTTCCTCCCACCTGATGCTTCCCTGCAGAGGCTCTTCAGGCAGGACTACCGGATCGGAGGTTCCGGGAAGAAATTCTTTGGTCTTTTCCGCCACAAACTGAAGGACCTTCGGAGGCCTGAACATTCGCCGGACAGAGCCACTATCATGTTCCCGGGCTGGTAGCGCTGCTGGTAATAGTCCAGAAGGGCCTCCCTGGTTTGCTGAACGAAAACTTCTTCATACCCGATCACAGGATATCGAACCGGATTATCCTGGTATGCCGTCTGTATGAACAGCTTCCACAACTCCGTATTGGGGTTGCTCTCCCCCATTTTCATTTCCTGCTGGATTACTTTTTTTTCCCTGGCGACCTCGTTGGGGTCCACTACATTTTCAGACACATAGGAAAGCAACAGGTCAAGGGCATCCTGCCAATGGCCGGCGCCCGTGTTTATGTAGTACACCGTCCGGTCATAGCTGGTGTACGCATTCGTCGTACCTCCCATTGCCAGGATCCGTTCCTTGGCCGCCTGTTCCGTAAACGAGCGTGTCGTTCCTCCGGCCACTATGTGCTCGAGGTAATGGGAAAGACCGGCCTTCAAGTACTTCCCTTCGAGGGCGGACCCTGCTCGAACGAAAACCTGGGCGGAAACGACCTCGGCGCCGGGCTGTTGATGAACGAGCAATGTCAGGCCATTTTTGAGAACCACGAAGAAATCTCCAGGCTTTGAAGCAATCGTGCGCTGAACAAAGGGCCGCGACTCCTGGGAAATCAGCGGACATTCTTTTCCTTCATCCGGAAGCACTAATGGGGCCCATCCGGCGATGACGACTATCAGCACAGCCCATACCAAGACTATCCTTTTCTGCATTTAAATATTCCTTTCAGCATATTTACGCCCACCATACGGGAGGCATTAGAACATATTGGACTCTATCATGTGTGAAATGTAATCGAATCTGTTAATTGCTCCTTCCGGGGTTGCTCGCCAAAGAGGTGGGCGAGCCAGCTCAATCAGGCGGCAGCCTCCACGGATTATGCCGATTTGTGCGGCAACGTCGTTGATCTGCACCGATCTGAACAGATTTTCAAGATAAGACACAATCTCGCCGCTAAAACAATCCCGAGCTATATTTTCCTTGAATCCGTCTTGCTCACCTCCGGAAATCTTTCCAAGTATCCCTATGCATCGGTAGTTGACAAAAATGAGAAGAAAGCGATCCTGGTAATCTAAACTTTCTTGTACTATCAATGGATTATAAATCTCAGCCAAAGCCTTCAGCTCAATACTATCACAGACCCGCAGGGCGGTTCCAGGCATCTTGGGACCCATTGCACGAAACGGAAAAGAAAAATCTTGGAGGATTGAGTTTTTTTGGCGGCCATAATAAATGCGTGTAAAAGGACGAGGGCACTTAAGAAGCTGAAACAGCACTTCCTGTATCAGCCTGGACTTTTGAATGCTGTAAGAAATGGCGCTAGGAAAGGTCCTTTTCCCTGCCGCGTGCAAAATACCGGCAAACCGTGGAGTGGGAAACAAAATTTGGCTTGCGCAGCGCAGCATTCTCCTTTGCGCAGGAGTATAGTCTCCCATGGACGTTCGAACGCCAAGCGTTACGACCATTGGGCAGGATCGGACAAATGGAGCGATTGCAACCAGCTTTTCTCGCATCAGATTTTATCAGATTAGCCGCAATGCTGTTTTGACTTACCGGGCAACCTCTAGAAGGTCCGATTGGGCATTAAGCAGCAGGTCAGGATGAACTCCGTAGTTGTAGCTTCTCATGCGAAAATAATTATCCAGTATTCCCACCCTGGAATCAACGTAATCATAAATGGTGAGCCGGCTGTCTGATGAATCCTCAGAATGGCACATATCGCGTAGAGCGTTCGAAAGATTCTTCTGGAAGTAGACTGGAACGGCCAGGACAACCACATGAGATTTCAGGGTCTGTGAAAATTGAGGCATTTCGCGTGGAGAAATAAGCCAAACCTTCGCCTCCGAAGCTCCCGATTGCAAGGAGTTATTATTATTGCCGCCATCCTTAACCAAAATCCCGGGATTGACGAAATATTGATTATATGAAAAGGCCTTAATTCCGCGCTGACTCAACTCAGCACTCAAGGCATTATCCTGATCCTCTCCTCCCGACAGCACAATGACCCGCTCTTCGCCTTTTTGAAGCTCGCTTTCCACATCGTCCACAATTTTGCGGTTTCTTTCAGGATCGAGCATAAGATCCCTTAGCATCGACGGGTAATCCGCCCTTGAATTATAGGGATAGTCGAACTGCGTTTGACGGGCTATCACAATTCCAGGGATGACCCCGCGTCCTTCGCGGGCGTCTTTTTCATCGATCGAATAGACTACATCGCCCAGATAATAGTGAATCAGCTTTAAGAGACGGTCCTTTCGCTGCATGCTGTTTGATAGACCCAATATGTAGCGGCAGTCGAAATTGGGGACCATGTTGGTAAGAATCTTTGATGGGGTGCGCTGTGATTCATCGAAGATTATGTACCCTACCTTATCGTAAATTTTTCTCCAATAACGCATTACTTCGCCGGTATGACCGATCGTGATCTGCTTTCCGACATGGTGATTGCCACCGGAAAAGATACCAACCTCCGAGGCTGGAATCCGAAGGAAACTTACAATCTTCCTCAGCCAGCCTTCGAAAAGGTCCATCTTGGGCAATACGATAAGAGTGGGTTGCTTCCTCTGAGCGATCGTATAGAGGGCAATAACTGTTTTGCCGCTCTTGTGACCTCCGACAATCGTAGAGCAATCGTGCTCGAGCACAGCTTCGGCCGCTTCCTGCTGATAGTCTTTCAGTTCGCCGTGAAATTCGAGGGGAGCAGGCTCGAAATAACGCCTCCGGTCAACCAGCCGGTAAGGGACCTGGTACCTTTTGCATAACTCGACAAACTGGTCCAAAAATCCTCTGGGGATAAGATAATTTCTGCCTTTTTGTTTAAGGCAGCTTATCTGCGCCGGGACGTTGCCAAGCCATTCGCCTCGATTGTGCCGCGATTCATAGTCCGGATTGGTGAAAACAAGCCGTTCGTAAAGCTTTTTTTCCAGTATGGGAGGCAAACCCTCAACAGGTATTTTGATCCACTCGGAAAGCAAGACATTGATATTCTTGACGAACATTTTAAAACCCTCAGCCAGCGAGTATGGCGCAAAGCAACTGCCCCAGACCACCGGTCCGGTTGCAAAGACCGCAATGGCGCGCCAGGCCCGCACAATTCATCCGGCATTATTAGCCACAATTCACTGCGAGCCAGGTGATTATTCTTTGCTAATCGACTTGTTTGAAAAACGTTATTTTTCAACAAAGGTTTCGATATTTCAAAATTATATCGCAACCTAATTGAAAGTGTTATAACGATTTAGCTTTTTCCCCTAAAAGGAGCCTTCAGTTGAAAGATAGTTCCCCGCAACTTGGGATTATAGGACATCTTGCTCGAGAATACGATGAAAAATATCGGGAACTGGAAAAACTGATTTCCGAAATTCGGCCCGAGAACATACCGTCTCAGTTGATGGCGCTTGAGGAGCGTTCAGTACAAAATTTTCGTTCGGCCCAGGCAGCCATGCTCTCTGTACCCGAATTATTTGAGGGAAAGGAAAGTGAAAAAGCGATAAAGGCCATGACGACGCTGTGCCGCGCTTTCGATGAGATGCGTATACTTTTCCATTTCCTCTCTGAGAATTGCCCGTAAGCATAACCCCACTATCTTGCATACGCCGGGCCGCCAGGGGACTATGACCTCATCGCGGCAATGACGTTCAACCTATTGACGACACTCGGGCTTCGGCAGTTTATTTAAAGCCTTGATTTTTGACGTTGGTTTTTCAATTAATGTCCATGATATGTGAGAAATTGCTACAGTTACCAATAACATTATCCATCCCCGCACCGGTATTTCACTCCCAAGTCTTTCTAATCCTTCAACTACTATTATATGCAGAAGATATACACTAAAACTGATAAAACCAAGATAACGGAGAAGAGGTGTTTCAAAGATTCTTTTAAGAGCGCCAAAACCAGCCAGGCATGCGAATACAACTATCGACCATAGCACACCAAAAAGTATGAATTGTTTATGATAGTAATTGGGGGGGATCTCTTTTTGAAGACAATATGACGAAACTGACGGAATCATGTAGATTAATGCTAGCATGGCCAATATACCAACAACCTCTATAATAAATGCGCTTGTGCGCGTGCATAACTTACTGTTCTGCCAATTGTGGTAAATTACGGCAAGCAACGACCCCATAAAGAATATAGGCAAATAAGGCCAGAGTCGTAGATCATTTGCCATGGATTTTGACTGAGGCCAAATAAATTGACTTAATAATATCAATCCTATGGTTAATATAATCGATGGAAGCAACTTATTTCTTAAAACAACCGAATACGTTAATGCCAATATCGGAAGGATAAAATAGTAACGAAATTCGACCGAAATACTCCACGTAACTCCTTGCCCCTGTATTAAAAGTAAATGCTTAAAGAAGTCTTTAATAGATAGTGTAAATGGCACTCCGATAGGTATAGCTGACTTGATTATTTTCCATAAAACCAGAGTGGTAATAAGTCCAAGTAACAGATAAATTAAATACAGAGGGTAAACTCTAAAAAAACGCCTACCCAAATAATTAAATAAGAAGTGTTTGTTTGTGGCTCCAACACCTTTTCTCAAGAATGGCAATGTCAGCAAAAATGAGCTTAAAACGAAAAACAAAAATACTCCGCTTTTGCCATTACCAGAAAAGTTTGCAAAGGGCAGGAGATATATTCCTGTATTGCTTGTATGACTAAGAAAGACAATTAGAACAGCGAAGCCTCTCAGCCCGTCAAGTGAGTCTAATTGCAATGTCGGATCAGATAACTCTCTACCGTGAAGCACTTCATTGCCTCCATAACTGGACACTTTACAACGCTGTACGTAACGACGGCTAGTTTTTCTAGTGATGATAGAGTGTTGGCGAGAGTCTCCCTTATAGCTATTGGCTTCTTCCTATCTATCTGATTTTCCATCTTGACAGGCTCCCTTGATCTTTTCTCGGAGATCAGTATATCTGATCTAAATCTTTTTGCGCTAGAGTTATTTTGGGCCGCGCGGCCTCTTGGGGAGCGACCCGAGCGCCGAGGCTGGTTTCGTCAGCTTGATTTGGACCCACCCCCCAAATTGGGGTTGCCGGTGGAGTGGGGCAACGGAAGGAATACGGCGCTCAGGTGGCAACTTTTATTAACGGGGATCAAAATTGCCAGGTCCAGGGCCGGGTCTATCCCGGATGTGTTTATTACAAACCCGAAACGAGGGCCGCATTAGCGCGGGACGCAAGGTTGAAATTTTTTCTTTTGGACTGGAAGCATCCACGTCAACAGTGGGCTTTATATGCCAAACCTGACTTCAATACAGACTGGTCCAACGGCAGGCATTTGACCTGGAACACCCTGATAGACGAAGAGCATTTGAAAGGACGCCTTATCCCGCAGGTAGATGCGCCCTATATATTGCGCGTGTCAAGCCCTGCCGAAGGCTTGGTTCGAGCCTCAAAACGTTCGATCCCGTTTTGAGGCTCCTGTGTATTCATTGATCGGGTACTGGCGGCTAAAAACTCCAAACTCCCTTACGTCCCCATCTCCCATGAATGCAGGTAGGTATGCTGCTCCTCGGTTAGCGAGTCAATTTCGACTCCCATGCTCGCAAGTTTGAGGCGGGCTATTTCACGGTCGATATCCATCGGAACCCGGTATACCTGGTTTTTAAGAGATTTATGATTTTTAACGATATATTCCGAACAAAGCGCCTGGTTTGCGAAGCTCATATCCATAACGCTCGAAGGATGTCCCTCCGCGGCAGCCAGATTGATAAGGCGGCCCTCGCCAAGCACATATACTCTCCTGCCGTTTTTCATGCTGAATTCTTCAACAAACTCACGCATCGTCCGCACAGATGATGACATTTCACGAAGTTGTTCAAGGTTGATCTCAACGTTGAAGTGACCGGAATTGCTGATGATAGCGCCATCTTTCATCACTTCGAAATGTTCTTTGCGCAGCACGTGGATGTCGCCGGTCAAGGTACAGAAAAAGTCTCCGATTGGAGCGGCCTTTTCCATGGACATAACCTGATAGCCGTCCATAACGGCCTCAAGCGCCCTGAGCGGCTCCACTTCAGTCACGATGACCTTGGCCCCCATTCCGGAGGCCCTCATTGCAACACCACGGCCGCACCACCCATATCCGCTCACAACGAAATTTGCGCCGGCCAGCAATCTGTTGGTAGCCCGGATAATTCCATCCAACGTGCTTTGGCCTGTACCATACCGGTTATCGAAGAGGTGCTTGGTGTCTGCGTCGTTTACAGCCACAATTGGATAACGAAGGACCCCTTTTTCAGCCATGCTGCGGAGCCGGATCACTCCCGTGGTCGTTTCCTCAGTGCCGCCTATCACGTTTGCAAGAAGCTCTTTGCGCTCGGAATGGAGAATGCTCACCAGGTCTGCGCCATCGTCCATCGTCAGCTGAGGGGGCTGTTCGAGCGCATTATGAATATGGCGGTAATAAGTATCCTTGTCCTCACCCTTTATTGCAAAAACAGGAATTTGCTCAGAAATGGAAAGAAAGGCCGCTACATCGTCCTGGGTGCTCAAGGGGTTCGACGCACAAATGCGCAGGTCCGCGCCCCCCGCTTTAAGCGCCTGAGCCAGGGCGGCCGTTTCGGTTGTCACGTGAAGGCAGGCCGCCATTCGAATTCCAGCCAAAGGCTTCTCCGAAGCAAACCTCTTTTGGATCGACCGCAGCACGGGCATGGATTGGGCTGCCCACTCCACCCTTAAACGGCCTTTGTCTACAAGACCTTTGTCCTTTATGTCAAAATCCATTAATTCTCCTCAGCATATGCATTTCTTGCTGTCTCCGTTGAGACCCGCCCTGTCTTTGAGCGTATCCGCCATATCCGTTTTTTCCCAGGTAAAGTCGGGGTCGGTCCTTCCGAAATGGCCGCCGCTCGCAGTCTTCCTGAATATCGGTCTTGTAAGCCTCAGGTATTTTATCATGTTGGCCGGTTTGAAGCTGAACAGCTCCCGGACCAGTTCCTGAATCCGCTCGTCGGGAACGCGTCCTGTGCCGAAGGTGTCAATCATCAGTGAAACCGGTTCAGCCATACCAATGCTGTAGGCCACCTGAACCTCGACCCGGTCCGCAAGATCGGCCGCCACAATGTTTTTGGCAACATACCTGGCCATATAGGAGGCCGTTCGATCCACCTTCGAGGGGTCCTTGCCCGAAAACCCGCCTCCGCCATGGCTGCCCTGGCCGCCATACGTATCGGCGATGATCTTTCTTCCCGTAAGGCCGCAATCCCCCAAAGGTCCGCCTATAACAAAACGCCCGGTAGTATTGATATAGTATTTGGTTTTCGAGTCGAGCAATTCTTCGGGAATTACTTTCTTTACCACTTCATCAATAATCGCTTCGCGCAAAGTGGAATAAGTCACTTGCGGCGTGTGCTGGGCTGCGACCACCACTGTGTCCACCCTCAGAGGCTTGTGATCGAGATATTCGACCGTTACCTGGGTCTTTCCATCAGGCCGTAGAAAATCAACCATCCCGTTTTTGCGAACTTCCGCCAGTTTTCTCGAAATCCGGTGCGCATAGTAAATCGGCATGGGCATAAGCACCGGGGTTTCATTGCACGCAAAGCCGAACATCAATCCCTGGTCTCCTGCCCCCTGCTCTTCGTAAAGCCCCTCGCCTGCATTTACTCCGACGGCGATGTCAGGCGACTGCTTATCGATGCTGGAAATCACAGCACAGGTTTCCCAGTCAAATCCCATGGAGGAATCGTTGTACCCGATGTCCTTTATGGTGTCTCTGACAATACGGGGGATATCGACATAGGTGGAGGTCGTAATTTCGCCTGCAACAAAAGCGAGCCCGGTGGTGACAAGTGTTTCACATGCCACGCGCGCCGTTGTGTCTCCTGTTATGATCGCGTCCAGAACTGCATCCGAGATTTGGTCTGCTATTTTGTCGGGATGCCCTTCCGTAACGGATTCGGACGTAAATAAATAACTCCTCATCGACATGTGCAAAAATCTCCTCTTTGGGCAACAACAGTGTAAACCGGCGCCATCCCGGTTCCCGCCGCCGCTTTTGGTGGGCTAAGGCCAATATGTTCACTTAATGTGGTCAAGATTTAGACTAAAATTCAGAACTATTTAACTACCGCCAGATCGGTTGCAGCCTTCCCGGCGCATTTTCTGTTCCTGGAGTCCACAAGCACTACAACCGGTTTGTGCTCTGAGGCCTCGGCTTCTTCATAATTAGCATAGGTAGCGATAATTATCAGGTCGCCAGGCACGCCCATTCGAGCAGCCGCCCCGTTCAGGCAGATTCCCCCTTCGCCTGCCGGACCGGCAATGGCATACGTGTCGAACCGCGCACCATTGTTGATGTTATAGATCTTTATCTGTTCGTAAGGCAGTATATTGGCCGCCTCCATCAGGTCCGCATCTATTGACAGGCTGCCTTCGTAGTTCAGATTCGATTCAGTGATACCTACACGATGAATTTTGGACTTAAGCAAGCTCCTCTGCATGACTTTCCTCCGGCAGATTCGTTTTTCGTTAAAGTCAACCGTTGCGCTCAGAAGCAGATGGAGCAGCAAAGCCAGACACCGAGCACGCTGGAGCCTCACGGAGGATCGCCATTGAGCTTGTTTCCAACCTTTCGTTCAACTGCTGCATCTCGCAAAACCCTTTGATGATGCGCATAATGTTTCTCCCCTGGGTACAATTTGTCCCGGTCTCTCTCAAGATCCGGGCTAAAACGTAACATAAACCACATAGTTACAAAAAAAACCGTTAACAGTCAAGTTTTATCGAGAGTGGGGGGTGGTGCCGCCAATGCTGTTGCCTTAAAGAAGAATCAATGTAGGGCAGGCTTTCCAGCCTGCCGGAACGGCGGGCTGGAAAGCCCGCCCCACAAATAAATGGCTTTAAGGCAACAGCATTGGGTGGCACTGCCGGCCGGGTTCGCCACTCAAACCTTCGGCTGCGGGCGGTGGGACCGCAGCCGGGATTGCCGCCGCCTTCGGCTGCGGCAAGGAAAATCCCCCATGGTTGCGCCGCATTCCACAGCGGCTTTCCTGCTCTCACGCAAAAGGGTCCCAACACCTGGTGAGATTTTTTTCTTCCCACCATCCGAATCTATCTTTATACTTCGCCCGGAAATCAACAGGAACACATTCTTAAAAAAGGATTCGAGTTCATGGGAGTTTATGAGCGGCAACTAAAGCTGGTTGTCCCGTACTGGCGCAGGATTGCGCTTGCGATGGTGTGCATGGCGCTGGTGGCTGGTTGTGGCACGGCGAGCCTCTATCTTATCAAACCGGCGTTCGATGAGTTGATTGTAGCCAAAAACAAGGGAATGCTAAACCTTATTTGTGGGGCGGTACTGAGATCTTTCGGCGTCAAAGGCGCAGCCCTGTGCGGCAATGCCTACCTGATGAGCTACGTCAGTCAGAGGATAATAACCAGGCTCAGGGAGGACGTTTACAATCATATACAGTGCCTGCCCGTACCCTATCTGGATAAAATGAAGACCGGGAACCTGATGGCACGCATTCTAAGCGATGTGGGCGCCCTGCAGAGCACGCTTTCCGGCCCGGTAACCGGAATAATAAAAGAGACTTTCAGCGTGATCGGCTGTGTCGGAATCATGTTCTACATGGATTCCAGCTTGCGCTCGGATCGATGTTCATTGTGCCTCTAGCCTTTCTGCCCGTGTTCAAAGTCGGGAAAATGTTGTGAAAGACCAGCTCCAAGGCCCAGCAGACTGTAGCCGATCTCTCGGTCATAATGCACGAGACCATTGGCGGAAATCGCATTGTAAAGGCATTCGGCATGGAGGCTTATGAAAAGAACCGTTTTCACAATGATAATGAAAAACTTTTGAAACTCAGCATGAAAGCGGTGCTCGTTCAGTCCGTAAACAGCGCGTCGATGGAATTTCTCGGCGGCCTGGGAATAGTTTCCATTATGTTCTACGGAGGCCATCAGATTCTTGGCGGAAACATGACGGCAGGCAACCTGTTTGCATTTCTTGCCGCCCTGATAAGCCTCTATGATCCGGTCAAACGCCTTGCCAATATCCAGAACTCCATCCAGCAAGGGTTGGCGGCAGCCGACAGGGTGTATGAACTTTTGGACGAGCCCATCGAGATACTCGACAAACCGCAGGCCAAGCGCCTGGAGCCTGTCAGAAATCATGTAGAATTCAGGGATGTCTCCTTCAGTTACGGGGACAAGCGCGTTCTCTCACAGCTCAACTTCAAGGTCAACGCAGGCCAGATCATGGCGGTAGTGGGCATGAGCGAGCGGGCGCACCCATATAAACCTTATCCCCAGGTTCTATGAGGTTACCGGAGGGTCCATTCTAATTGACGGAACAGACGTCCGGGACGTAACTCTTTCATCCCTGCGTTCCCAGATAGCCGTTGTCACCCAACAGTCCATCCTCTTTAACGACACCTTCAAACACAACATCTCGTACGGGGATATCCGCAAAAGTGATGAGGAAATAATTGCGGCGGCCAGGGCCGCCAACGCGTATGATTTTATAATGAAACTGCCAGGGATCGAAACCACCGTGGGTGAGGCGGGAACCAGGCTCTCCGGGGGAGAGCGCCAGCGGATTTGTATCGCACGCGCCCTGTTAAAGGATGCCCCGATTCTCATACTCGATGAAGCCACCTCATCGCTTGACTCCGATTCCGAACTCGAAGTCCAAAAAGCGCTCGAAAACCTCATGAGGGCAGAACTACGATCGTAATAGCCCACCGGCTTTCCACAATCCAGAATGCCGACTGCATAATAACCCTTGCCAAGGGAAGAATTGTCGAGCAGGGCTGCCATAGCGACTTAATAGACGTGTGAAAGCGAATACCGCAGGCTCTACGAATTGCAGTTCGCTCAATTCTCCAAGGAGGACCGTGGAATTGCTCTTGTCAATTCCTGAAACGAAAATGAAATCGAAAAATTCCCCCTGCCCTATCCCGGATCGAAGTCCGGGGCAGGCATTACAAAAGGAGGATTAAGGAAGCCCCCGGCTATTGAATTGGATAATTTTTTCCTATTTTTTCAATATTGACGCAAAGGCAAGTTCGCAGCGCATAGACGACCGGATCCCGCATCTCGCGTCTTTGGGAGTGAAGCCGGTTATAGTTTCCTCGGTCTGTTCGGAGCGAAAAACCGATGTCGCCCATTATAAGGGTCCCCTCCATTGCGCCTTCAGGATTGCGTTTCGAACTAAGGTACCTCAAAAGAAGAAACAAGGTTTTCAAACTCGCGGCCATTCCGCTGCTGATATTAGTTCTTCCACTCTATCTCGTGGAAAAAGCCATTATCAACATCGAAAGCGAATGGTCATGGTTTGCAGCGGCTTTCCTGCGCGGACTGCTCCTGTGCCGGAAATACCGCCACGATCTTATCTATTCGACCGGCGGCCCCCCCGGCCGGCTCACCTCAGCGGCCGGATTGCTGGCTCGCTGGACAAAGATGCCTTGGATCGCGGAACTCCAGGACCCGATTGTATTTCAGTTCAAAAAAAGGAACAAAACGGCATTGAAGGTCAATTCCATGTTGGAGCGCTACATTCTCAGGAAGGCATCCGCGGTCGTTTTTCTAACTGAGGGCGCAAGGCAAAGGGCAGTCCAAAGGACTAATGCCGACGTTTCAAAAACTCACGTAATTTATCCGGGCGCCTGCCCGCCTCATATACCTTGCGTCACCTATTCGAAAGGCAATTCTTGCCGTTTCGCACACTTCGGCTCCTTTGGAGGCGCGCGCAACCCCGGCAAGTTCCTCGAAGGGCTTCAAATAGTTATCGATCAAAACCCGAGTTTGGCCGACGAAGTTCGATTCGACCTCTATGGCACCCTGGACAGCTTCTCCGAAAAACTCATTGCCGGGTTTAAGTACCCCGAAATCGTAACCTTTTTTGGAAAGGTTTCCAGGCTGGACGCCCTCACGGCAATGAAAAAAAGCGACGCTCTCGTTTTGATAGAAAATCCGGACGAATCTTCCGAGACAATACCGGCAAAGGTTTACGAATATCTCCAGATGGACAGGCCTATATTGGCTATCCTCTATCAAAACCATCATTTAAAAAAGATACTTCTCGAACGGGGTCATTTAGTCGCACAGGGCGATTCGCCTGCCGAAATCGGCGAATGTGTATCCCGGGCACTTGAGCTTTGGCGAACGAATGTTGCAGTGAGTTTTCAGGGTTCGCCTTATACTGTTGAAGAGGCTGCGAAACAGTTGTTGAAAATATCCACGGAGGTATGTAACCGATCCCGTCATCGGCCTGCATGAAAAGCCGCGGGTATGTAAGCGTCCACCAGACCCCCAGCAATCAAATAATCCAGGATGAGGCGCGCGTTTTCTTCCTCTGAACTTGCCATTGTATCAAGCGTGATCTCGGCATTAAGCGGCGGCTCATAGGGGTCGTCGATGCCGGTAAAACCCACCAGGAGTCCCGCGCGCTTTTGCATATAAGCCCTTTGGATCTCGCTGCTCGCAAACCTCCAGCGGCGTATCGACATAGACCTCAATGAAGCGCCCCTTTTCAATCATTGCGCGCACCTCATCGCGAACAACCCGATACGGACTGATTGCCGCACATACGACAAATCCGCCATGGCGAACGATCTCAGATGCCACGAAGCCGATGCGCATGATGTTTGCGTCCCGGTCCTCTTTGCTAAATCCCAGTCCTCTGGACAGATGAGTGCGCACAACGTCTCCATCGAGCAAAGTCACCCTGCGGCCAATCACTCGCACCAAACGATCCACGGCCCGGGCGGTAGACGATTTGCCCGAGGCGCTCAGCCCGGTAAACCAAATACATACTCCCTGACGATACCAGTGGTTCAGGGCCGCAGATTCCATAGTCGCCATTCCTCGAGGTGTAGGTGAATCAAGCTTTCGCGCCCCAGTTCCCGATGCCGGAGAAAGCGCGACAAGCTTTAACGGGGACACAATGTTTCCCGGAAACCAAACTTACTCTTTTCTTCGACGAATTATCAAGCCCTTTATCTCCATCCCTGGAACCGAACCCCGATTTCGTTTTCAAAGTTGATCATCGACGAAATTTCGATTAGGAATATCGCTTCGACACTGTGTCATCCGTCTGTTAACAAATATTAACTTGTAATTGCTGCCCGAAGTTGGTTTACTCGCCGAACTCGTGTCAAGGGGTGCACATTTCATGCATCATTACTCTATTTAACCGTTACAGAAGGTGTGCGAAAATGAGGAAACTTGCATTGTTGGGGGCAGTGGTTTGGAGGAAACTTGCATTGTTGGGGGCGATAGTTTGTTTGGTTTCCTGTTACGGTACGAATGCCTTTAGTCAGACGGTCCCTCACTACCTGGGGCCGTCGGCTGGAAAAGCCGACGGAGCCAACGCTGGCAGATCGGGCATGAACGCGATGTGTCGCAACACCTGGGGCGCCACCTATGGCGTCACCGTGCATATGTGCACTGTGGATGAATTTTTCCTCGCGGCCGTCCCTCCTGCAGCTACTAGCCGGGTACTGTGGGTCCAGCCAGCGGTTCACAACTGTATCGACGCGGCTACGTGTACGGAGACTGGGGCGACTGCTGTTGTACCGCAGTCGAATTTATTCCTCAGCTGTTCAGAGTGGACCGATGGCTCAGCTGCCACGGACGGCACCTCCGTGTCGTACAGTTCCACATCAGGGGCAGGGTGGACGCTGCAAACCGGGGTCGCTTGCAACGAGTCCAACTATGTCGCGTGCTGTTACCCGTAAGCACGGTGGTATTCTGTTGGCATCACGCCAGTAAATTCAGGACGTTCGTCTGATCTCTTGGGCGTAACGTAGCCACTGAAGCCAACGTTCAACGGACAACCCAAGCCGGGAGGAGTCGCAAGACCCCCTCCCGGCTCCTGCTGAAGAGCCGGGTTGCATACTATTTCGCCCGATTCCGCCAGTCGCCCCGATCACCGGGACAGCAGATCGTGTGTGAAACGCAGGGAATTTCAGTTACCTTTTTGCCTGTTTATCCACGGTAAGGAGAATGTTATGCGAACTTTGTCCGGCATGCTCTCGCGTTTCTCAAAAAAGGCGAAAAAGCGAACCGGCTGCATGGAGGACATTGAGGACATTAATGTCTATAATGCCTATGGGCTACAACTTACCGATACTGAAATCAGCCTGAATGTTCATCGTGAATTTGTGGGCGGCATGTGGGATGAAATCGGTGTGCTGCAATTAAACTTCCTGCAGCAACACGGCTTAATGCCCGATCACCACCTGCTCGATGTGGGATGCGGCGCTCTTAGAGGCGGAGTTCATTTTATACGCTATCTTGAGGCAGGTCGACTATTGCGGGATCGACATCAATGCCTCTCTGATAGCCGCAGGCGAAAAGGAACTTGAGCCAGAAAACCTGTTGGTCAAACACCCGAATTTGCTGGTTAACGAACAATTTGAATTCGGCCGGTTCGGCACAGCCTTTGATTACGCTATGGCGGTGTCGGTTTTTACGCATCTCCCAATGAATCACATCGTCCGTTGCCTTGCAGAGATTCGAAAGGCACTGGACAACGGAGGCTTATTTTTTGCGACATTTTTTGAATCCCCGGCGGCGGCCCATCTGGAACCCATAACTCATACCCCGGGGCAGTGACGGTACCGAG
>CAVRZU010000176.1:0-13972 GCA_963725365.1 uncultured delta proteobacterium
TGCTTCGGCGGCGCAAGCCGCAGCGCTGCTCGCCTGGGCGACCGATTCGGGGATATCCATCGGTCCCTGCGCGCAACCGCAGACAAAAATACCCGGTCTGGTGGTAGCCAGCGGCTGGAGCGAGATCCGTTTTGACAAACCCGTTTGAATTCAACTCCACTCCCACAAGCTCTGCGAGCGCGGCGTCCCGCGCTTCGCTCGCATCCGGACGCCAGCACGACCATGTCGAAGACCTGCTTTTCACTTGCCGATCAACCATAGACTCAGACCAGACTATAGGGTTTTTGGCTTCATCCTCGTTATTTCGGCAACGCGTCCTGGAACATATTCTATATTCGGCCTGCAGGCCGCCTCGGAGTTTATATTCTTCGAACCCGCTTCCTCCGACTGCGCGAAGGTCGATGCAAAGATCAAGAATGCACATCGCGGTCATGTCGTGTCCAACCATAGCCTTTTACCGATTGCATGCAGCAGTAGGAAGAGCAAAACTTATTGAATCGGAAATGCCTCGAATCCCACACCGATTGTATGAAAGCGAGCTTCTTTTTGCGGTTCTGGAGCGGCTGCCTTTTTCACTCCATAGCCGCAGAGCCGGCTTTAGTTTCCAGCCAGGGACTCCGCCTGTTTGGCCCATTCAACAACGCTTCGGTCAGAAATGCCCCGGCCTTGACTTCTTCGATCACCAGGGCCGGCGCCTCCGACTGTTTTTTTCCTCGGGAGCTGTCTTTAACCGGCCGGACATCTTCCTGACATCCTTTCAGAACCGCTATTTCTCTTCAGGGCGAGTTTCGGACGGACGAAGTTTTTCAAATGGCCGCGCGATGAGGGCCGGAGGCGCCTCAGGAGCCGTTCGAATTCGAGGGCCGTCACCACATTCAACCCCCCGTACCCGTACTCGGGAATCACAGACGAATGGAAAATATCATAGCCCGAGGGCTATCACAATTGCCCCGGCCTCGATTTCGACCATCCTGTCCTTCTGCTCGAAGTCAATCGCATCGCCGCCTGGCAGGTCTTCGCGCAAACGCCACACTTTTTGCCCTGGCCGAGCTGGCGGCAGTTGGGCGCTGTCAATAGTGAAAACCGAAGGGATGCCCTGTGCGAAATGTTTGTATATGGCCTTGCGCTTTCCGATTCCGGGCGTTGAATACGTCAACGGCCATGGTCGGGCATTTTTCCGCGCATGACCCGCAGCGGTGCACAAATCCTCGTTTACATAGCGGGCTTTTCTCCTCACGCTGATTTTGAAATTGCCCACTTCACCGGTGATTCCCTCGATTTCGCTGTAGGCGAGAAGATTTATTTTAGGATGCCGACCGACATCCAGCAGCTTCGGCGAAAGAATTCAGATGGCGCAGTCATTGGTGGGGAATGTCTTGTCAAGTTGAGCCATTTTCCCGCCAATGCTCGGCAGCCTTTCAATCATGTGCACCTGGATTCCCATTTCCGCAAGGTCCAGAGCGGACTGAATTCCGGCGATCCCTCCGCCGATAACCAATACGTCTTTATTCATGGTTCACCATACCTTCCACAATAAGGGTGGTCAGGTCCTTTATCTCGAGATTCATGCCATCAAGATTCGATAGTGCGCAGCTCAGGTGAATCCGGCACTTCGGACATGCGGTAACCAGGGTTTCGCACCGGTGGCCTTCGCTTCCCTGAGGCGCTCAACCTGGATTTGCTTCGAGCAACTCAACAGTTCGACCAACCGGTTGTGCCGCAGCACACGGCATTTTCCCGGTTGCGTTCCATTTCCTTAAATTCCCCGCCCGCAAGGCTTTTTAAGGATCGAGCGCGGACCGTCATACACCTTTGCCATTCGCCCGAGCCGGCAAGGATCATGATAGGTATATGCCCCGGCGCCGTTTGAGAATTTCAGAGCGCCGTCTGCGATCATCTCCTCCAGGTAATCGTAGAAATGCACGACCTCGAAACCGAGGTCTCCGAAGTATTGCGGGTAATGATGCTTAAAGGTGTAATATCCTTCAGGGCAACTGAATACCACCTTCTTTGCGCCGCTGTTCCTGATAAGCTCCAGGTTGGCGGCCCCTAGCTTTTTGAAGGTTTCGGGTTTGCCGTTCCAGAGCATATCGTGTCCGCAGCAGGTTTCATCGTCGGACACAACGGGCGTAATCCCCGCCGCGTTGAGTATCTTTATAACGTTTTTCCCGGTCAACAGGCTGTCAACGCCCAGGTCGCGGAAAATGACGTCGAAATAGGGCATGCAGCCGACGAAGTAAAAGACGTCTCCGGTTTGGGAGATTGTGCCCGCTTCTTTTGCCCAATCGGTCTTTTTCTGCTTTACTCCCCGGGTCTGGAATTCCATGATCGACTGGAGCATCCCGTGGTGAGCAGGAGCTGGGCCCAAGCCTCTTTTGTCCGCCTCTTCCCTGAGATTTCGCATGAATTCGGGAAAATTGATGCTTGTGGGGCATCTTTCGAAACAACGCCCGCAGGTGAGGCAGGACCACAGGTCTTTATCTGCGAGCAGTTCGTCTCCCAGCCCGAGAAGGGCCTTTTCCACGATCAGGCGTGGAGAGAAGCTCGGAAGCACCCGCGATACCGGGCAACTGCCGGTGCAGACGCCGCAGTCGAGGCAGTAATAAGTTTTATGCAGCTTTACGGATTCGCCTATATTCATGCAGCAACTCCAAGAGACGATTTCCCGAGCTCTATTATGCGGTTGGTAAATGTGGTCACTACTTCGGCGAAGCGGGCGCCCTCGGCTGAGGAAACCCACTGCAACTCGAGCCGGCTGCGGTCGATCCCGAGCAGATCGAGCAGTTCGCGGACCATTTCAATCTGCAGGGTAGCCTTTTTGTTACCATCCAGGTAACGGCAGTCACCGATGTGTCAGCCGCTCACCAGGACGCCGTCAGCCCCCTTTTCAAAAGCCTTCAGGATGAAGTCTGGGGAGACACGCCCTGAACACATCACCCGGATGATCCGGACGCTGGAAGGGTACTGGATACGGCTCACCCCGGCAAGATCCGCACCCGCGTAAGCGCACCAGTTGCAGCAAAAAGCGATTATTTTCGGATTGAACTCAGCACTCATTTCATCTTCCTTGTAGTTTCCGGCCGGCAAAGGGCGCCTTTCCGAACCTGAAACTGTCCGTATCATTGCAGCGCAGCATCGACCATGGTGAGCACTTCTTCATCATTAAAATGCCTGATGGAGGCCGCCCCGGTCGGGCATGCGACCACGCACGCCCCGCACCCTTTGCAAAGCGCCTCCTGGATGGTGGAAAACTCTATCCCACCCGATTTCTCCGTCAACTGCGGCGCTCCAAAAGGACAGGCCGCAACGCACTTGCCGCACCCCCGGCAAAGCGACTCGTCCACATGTGATACAACCCCTTCGACCTCGATAGTCTTGCGCGCAAGCACGGTTGCCGCCCGCGCCGCAGCGGCCTGGGCCTGGGCGATGCTCTCGTCGATCGGCTTAGGGTAATGTGCAAGGCCGCACACATAAATACCGTCAGTTGCAAAGTCCACCGGGCGCAGCTTCATATGCACTTCCAGGAAGAATTTGTCCTGGCTGAGCGGGACCTTGAAAAGCTGTCCCAGTTCTTCGGCCCCCTGCGTCTCGATTGCGGTCGCCAGGGTGATGAAATCGGGCCTGAGAATGATCGGACGGCGAAGCACGTGGTCCACGACGTTCACTTCGAGTGTCCCGCCGGATGTTTCCGTAACCACCGGCTTATTTTCCAGGTCGTAGCGGATAAAAATGACCCCGAGTTTGCGGGCTTCCCGGTACAGGTCCTCGCGCTCCCCGTAAGTGCGAATGTCACGGTAGATAATGTAAACGTCCGTTTCGGGGCTGCGTTTTTTCAGCTCCACGGCCTTTTGTACCGAAAAAGTGCAGCATATCTTGCTGCAATGAGGCCGCCCTTCCTGACGGGACCCCACACACTGGATGAACACAGCGCTGCGGGCGTTCTTTACCGTATCGGTTTCCCAGGCGTCCTCGAGTTCGTGCCACCGAAAGACGCGGCTGCTCTTTCCGTACAGGTACTCCGCTGGTTCCAGCGGACCGGCGCCGGTTGCAAGAATGGTTGCGCCATGATCGATCCGGCTCTCATTGCCGTTCGACGCAACCGTTGTCCTGAAGTTGCCGATATAGCCCGAAGTCTCTTTGACAGTGGAATTGAGATAAACCTTTATGTTTTCGTTGCTGCCGACCTGGCCGACCAGATTTTGCACATATTCAGGGACGTTTTCGCCCTTCCACGTGCTGCGCAGGTGCAAGGCGTTGCCGCCAAGCTTTTCCTTCGCCTCGACGATGTGCGCTTCGAAACCCTGGTCCGCCAGGGTGAGGGCGCTCACCATCCCGGCAACACCTCCTCCGATCACGAGCGCAGCAGGAGTAACCGGAACGGAGGGCATGGGAAGCGATTCGATCAGTTGAGACCGGGCCACGCCCATTCGAACCAGATCCTTGGCCTTTGCGGTTGCGGCGTCGGGGTGCTCTGCATGCACCCACGAACACTGGTCGCGGATATTGGCCTGCTCGAAAAGATACTTGTTAAGTCCCGAGTTTCTCAACGTCTCCTGAAAAAGCGGTTCGTGCGTGCGCGGCGAACAGGCCGCAATGACAACGCGGTTGAGTTTTTGCTCATTTATGACCTGCACAAGCCTGGCCTGTGCGTCCTGAGAACAGGAGAACAGGTTTTCCTGGACATATGCGACATTGGGAAGCGATTTCGCGTATTCGACGACTTCCGGGACCTTTACCACACTCCCTATATTTATACCGCAATTGCACACGAATACGCCGATCCTGAGAGGCTCGGAACTCACATCGCGTTCCGGCGGGAACGTTTTTTCCGGACCAGCGTGTTCCGGGCCGCTGAAAGCTTGGTCGCGGCAGCCCCAGCGGCAGCCGAGGCTTCCATAACCGAAAGGGGAATGTCCTTGGGACCCTGCAAGACACCGCATACGTAAACCCCGGGCTTGCTTGTCGCCACCGGAGCAAAGCTCGACGTGGCGGCGAAGCGGTAATGATCCAGATCAAAGCCGAGTTTGCCTGCAAGATCCGTAGCATCCGGGGCTGCCTCAAGGCCTACGGAAAGGACCACTATATCGAATTCTTCAGTCTTCATGTCGCCGGATTCGGTGACATAGTTGATCTGGAGATTGTCGGAACCCGGCACCTCGTCGATCGTGTGAATGCGGGAGCGCAGGAACCTGACCCCGCTATTTTTGGCCCTCGTGTAATACTGCTCGAACTCCTTGCCGAAGGTCCGCATATCCATGAAAAAGATTGCCGCATCCAGATCGCCCTTTGCGTGCTCTTTGGCTATTACGGCCTCTTTTATGGCATACATGCAGCACACGCCCGAGCAGTAACCGTTGTCGCATTTGTTCAAATCCCGAGACCCGACGCACTGCAACCAGGCGATCCGCTTTGGGCCTTCGTGCGTCTGGAGTTTGCTCATTTGTTCGATTTCGGTGCGCAGCTTTTCAGCTTTTTCCGAGCCGGCCTGATTTTCAAGGCTCTTGAGCTCTTTTTGCGCAGTCTTGATCTTTTCTCTCGCTCCAACTCGGAAGGACGCACCAGGTGCCCCATAGTCGGACCACCCGCACTTAGAAGCCGTTCGAATTCCAGTGCAGTCACAACATTGGGATGGTTCGCGTAGCCGTAGGTATCGAAGCGGGTAGGATCGAACGCTTTAAAGCCGGGCGCCGCAATAATCGCACCGACGTTAAGTTCAAGTTTTGCGGGCCGCTGGTCGTGATCCACAGCCTTTGCAAGGCAGGCATCAACGCATTGGTAGCATTCGGAGCAGATGCCGCAGCTAAGGCAGCGCCCCGCTTCGATCCTTACCTGCTCTTCGGTCAGCCCTAACTGGACTTCATCGAAATTGCCGGTGCGGATCTCCGGAGAAACTACGGGCATGTGCGCGCGCGGAATCAGGTCGTAGCCTTCAGTCGAGACATCCTCTACCGCCTGCCACTCTTTTTCGCGCCCGGCGGCAAGATCTTCGCCCCGGATGTATCGGCCGATCGAAATTGCCGACTGCTTTCCGGCTGCGATGGCTTCTATCACAGTCCTGGGTCCGGTCACGGCATCGCCGCCCGCGAAAATGTCCGGATCGTGGCTTTGCAGGGTGAGCGGATCGATTTTCATCGTGCCCCAGTCGGTAAGCCGGCAGGCACACTCTTCGGTAAGACACGCCCAGTCGGATTCCTGGCCGATGGCCGGTACGACCGCGTCCACTTCCAGGATAAACTCGGAACCTACAACGGGCACCGGCCGCCTTCGGCCGCCTGCATCCGGCTCCCCGAGTTCCATCCTTATGCATTCAATAGCCTTCACCCGGCCGTTTTCACCGATAATTCGCCTGGGATTGGTGAGGGTCATGATCTCGATGCCTTCTTCGCGGCACTCGTGGATCTCTTCCTCGTTGGCGGGCATTTCCTTTTCGCTTCGGCGATAGATAATGAAAGGCCTGGCCGATCCATTGCGAAGAGCGGTGCGCACGGTGTCCATCGCAACGTTTCCACCGCCTATGACCGCAACACGATCTCCAAGAGAAACCTTTTTACCAAGGTTTATATCCCTTAAGTATTGGACCCCGGGGACCACCCCTTCGAGTTCTTCGCCGATGATGCCCAGCGCCTTGCATTCCTGGGCGCCGATGCCCATAAAGAATGCTTTGTATCCCTGCTCTCTCAGCTTAGCGATGGTAAAGTCTTTGCCGATCTCCACCCCCGTTTTGAACTCGACGCCCATATCCCGCATGACCTGGATTTCGGCTTCGATAACGTTTTTCGGGAGCCTGTAGGAAGGAATGCCGACGGTCAGCATGCCTCCGAGCACCGGCAGCTTTTCGAAAACGGTTACACGGTAGCCTTCGTTGGCCAGGTAATAGGCACAGGATAAACCTGCCGGACCCGAACCGATGACGGCGACCTTCTCGTCTCTTTTTTCTTTTATTTGCGGGACGAACCTGGTTTCCGAATTCAGATCCAGGTCGGCCAGAAAACGCTTGATCGAATCGATCGCCACCGGCTGGTCAAGTTCGCCTCGCATACATGCGCTCTCGCAGGGATGATGGCAAACGCGGCCGCAGATCGCCGGCAGTGGGTTTTCTTCCTTTATAAGCTTCAAGGCTTCCTGATATTTGCCTTGAGCAGTCAGAGCCACATAGCCCTGAACCGAAATATGCGCCGGGCAGGTGGCCTTGCACGGCGAGGTGCCGCGCTTTTCTATGGCGTATGCTCCGGGCACGGCCTGGGCGTACTTTCGATAGGCCGCCTGACGTATATTCAGACCTTCGTTTTGTTCATTTTTGCGGTCGATGGGACAGACTTTGGCGCATTCGCCACAGCCCGTGCACTTCGATGGGTCCACATAACGAGGCTTTTGTAAAATCTCTACCGTGAAATTTCCGGACTCACCGGTAACGTTCTGAACCTCTGACAGGGGCAGAAGCTCGATGTTGAGATGCCGGCCGACCTCGACCAGCTTGGGGGAGATAATTCACATTGCGCATTCGTTTGTGGGAAAGGTCTTGTCGAGTTGCGACATTCCACCGCCGATCGCGGAGGATTTTTCCGTCAGATAAACATAAAAACCAGTGTTGGCGAGATCGAGCGCCGCCTGCATGCCGGCTATGCCACCGCCGACGACCAGAACAGAACCGACCGTACCGTTGTCAGACGCTTTGTCTGTCATACTTCCTCCTGATGGAGATTGAGGGAGGCTGCGAACCGGATGGGTGCAACCCGCTTGGAATCGCTTCAATCCGCCCCCGAACTGAAGGCGGCCTGATAAATTCCAGACGGCCAAATGCACAAGCGAAAAAAGCTCTGATTCATAACCCTGACAGGTGGTTTCGTCAAGAAGAGCTGAGAGGGTTTGGGATCAGCACCGGTTGATTTTTAACCGATGACTATTTACTGGAAATCACTTCTGAAGGCAAGAAAAATGATGAAAACTGCTTCGCGGTCGCGAAAAAGAAATCGCAAATTATGACAACCATCTCCTCTCATGGTAGCCAGACCGCACCGGTCTGGTAATGGCGATAGTAGCCTGGAAAACCCGCCCCACAAATTAATTACCCAAAACAACAGCATTGGCCCCCCCCTCACACCTCACACCGAACGAAGTGAGGCGTAATTCCTAATTCCTGATTGCGGTTGAAAAAGCACCTCTGAAACCGATAGAATGCTTGCGCAAGAACGCAGGTCTCTCTTATAGTACCGGTGATTATTATTGATGATCCTTAGTTAGTGTCCTTAATTAGTGTCCATCCGGAAACTCAGGATGTGACACTTACAGTTTCCAGGGAGGCGCGGGGAACAATATGGCAATTGCCGAAAAAATGAACCAATTTATGGAAAAATCCTCGTGGATCCGCAAGATGTTCGAGGAGGGGGCTCGGCTGAAAAAAATTTATGGTGAGGACAAGGTCTTTGACTTCAGCCTGGGCAACCCTAATGTTCCGCCTCCGGACATAGTTCGCGAAAAACTGATAGAGCTTGCCATGAGCGAGGAACCCGGCATGCATGCCTATATGCCGAACGCTGGCCTTCTTGCCACCCGCTCGGCCATGTCCACCTACTTTTGCGGGGAGTTCTGCATCTCAATGGCACACGAGCAGGTGGTCGTAACATGCGGGGCCGCAGGCGGTCTCAACATAATTTTCAAGGCGCTGCTGGACCCCGGTGACGAAGTGCTCTGTCCTGCCCCCTATTTTGTTGAATACGGTTTTTACGCGGACAACCACGGCGGGGTGCTAAAAACAGTGCCCACGCTGCCGGATTTCAATCTCGACCTGGACCGCATGCAGGAACAGATCGGTCCCCGCACAAAGATTGTACTCATCAATTCTCCGAACAACCCGACCGGCCAGGTGTACTCGGAGGAATCCATTGCCCGGTTGGGGAAAATTCTGCTGGCAAAAAGCGCGCAGTTCGGCCACGTGATCTATCTTGTCTCAGATGAGCCCTACCGCAAGATCGTCTACGACAACTGCTGCGTCCCATGCGTTTTTGTGCACTACCCCAATTCACTGATCACAAGCTCGTATTCCAAGGACCTTTCCCTGCCCGGCGAGCGGATCGGTTTTGTGGCCTTGAGTCCCACTGCCGAAGATGGGACTAAAATCATGGATGCGCTAACGCTGGCTAACCGGATTCTCGGTTTTGTGAACGCACCCGCTTTCATGCAGCGGCTCATAGTGGAACTCCAGGGAATCTGCGTGGACGTCGGCATCTACAAGGCCAAAAGAGACCGGCTCGTCAGCGCTCTCACCGGGTTCGGCTACGAGCTTACGGTTCCTCAGGGAGCTTTTTATCTTTTTCCAAAAAGCCCGTTGCCCGACGACGTCGAGTTCGTTCGGCTTCTCCAGGAAGAAAACATCCTTTGCGTACCCGGGAGCGGCTTTGCGGGACCTGCACATATACGGATCGCGTACTGCGTCGATGATTCGACCATCGAAGGGGCGCTGCCGGGATTCGAAAGAACCATTAAACGTTGCAAGTAACAAAGCATTCAGGAGGACAAGGAATGCCAAAAAAGATGATTTTGCAAAGAAATTCCCGAAGGGGCAGCCCGAGCCCCCCGTATCTGAAGTATCTGGTGATAGCGGCGGTATGCCTAGCTTTCCTGGTGATCGTAGTGCCCTACATGCTCAAAGGGAAGGGCAAGGATACCTCCAAAAGGCTCGTTCCCGAAAAGGGGGCAATTACGAAAGAGCTGCCGAAAATGGCGGAGCAAACGCCTTCCGAAAGCCCCCCCGAGCCGGTCAAACCCGCCGGACCGGATCGATTTTCCGATACCGCCCCATCCGGACCTCCAACGGCGGCTGTGATGCCGAATACGCCGGATGAAAAGCCCGAGGCGTCCAACCTGGCCGGCGGCGCCACTGCTTTGCCGCCGCCGAAGGCAGCGGTCAGCCCGGGTGGCGGTCCCACCGCCCCGCAAACCCCGAACGAAGTGAGGCAGCCAGCGGCCAACCCGGCTGGCGGTCCCACCGCCACCGCCCCGAAAGACCTGTTCCCCCAAAGGGGCGCTCCGTCGCCAAGGTCTTCGGCCCCGGTGCAGAAGAAGATCGCAAGCGCTGAAGCAAAAACCGTCGGACCGGCTTCCTGGGCCAAACAGGTCCCTTCCGCCAAACCGGCTCCGTCTGCAAAGCCGGACTCTTCGGCGGAAAAGGGAGGCGCTTTTGCGGTTCAGATAGGGACAACCTTCAAGAACAGGTCACAGGCTGAAAAAGTACTCAAAGATATGACCGCAAAGGGTTACAGGGGAGTGGTCCACGAAGGCGCAAAGGGCGGCGGCTATTTTGTCACTACCGGTTCGTGCCCTGAGGGCAAAGCATACACGCTAAAGGAACAGATGACGATACAGGGTTTTAGCAATACGAAGGTAATCAGGGTTGCCCCGGCCCGGGAATCTGCCAAAGAGCCGGCTTCGCAGGAGCAGGCGGCATGGCTGGAATGGCGGGCTTGATTGCTATGAGTTCATATAAGATTTCATATAGGCGAATTGTGTCTTGTTTCCTTTTGCTCCTCGCAACGGGATTTGTCTTAAAACCTGCCGCCTTTGCTCAAGGCCGGGCTAAAAATTCCGATGTTTCGGCTACACCCGCTGCAACCGCCAGGCAGGAAGCCATCCATCCCAAACTTGCGGGTAAATGCCGCCTCGAACCTCGAAGAAACCGCTGTCCCGATCGATACCGAAAAGATCGACCATGCGGGCAAGGAGCTTGGGGAAAAAATAGATGCGGTTAGCGCAAAAGCTTCCGGCAGGTTCGGCGGATGGATAAACTGCAGGGTCTTCGGGGATATTTCCTGGCTGAAGCTGATCGTCTGTTTTACCTTGATCCTTTTCGTGCTCGCCGGTGAGCGCGCGATACGGCGTGTGATTGCCTCAAGGCTGGACAGGTCTTCGCTGAAGCGGGAAACCGGCTGGGGATCTGATCCTCGATGCGCTTTTCGGCCCCCTCACGCTCTTTATCCGGGTATATGGAATCTATTGGGCACTGTCTCCCATCTGGATCTATTTCGATGGGCCCCGGTGGAATAAGCCTCGTCCACAAGGCGGCGGGCAAAGCCGCCGACCTCGGCGGCACGGTGGCCATATTCTGGTTCATCCACCGCTTTGTCCCCTCTATTGATTTCAAGGTCAGGAAATGGATCGGCTCTTCGGACAACGGCATTAACGACATGCTTGTCCCGATGATATGCAAAATAGTGCGGGTATTCGTTCTCGTGGTGGGCGGCATGCTGGTCGTCCAAAATATGACCGGAATCGAGTTGGGGCCGCTGGTGGCTTCACTGGGGATCGGCGGCCTCGCAATCGCCCTTGCCGGTAAAGACTCGATAGCAAATTTTCTTGGCAGCCTCACTATCCTTCTGGACAAGCCGTTTGGCGTCGGCGACTAGGATCGTATCAGACAACCACGACGGGTTTGTCGAAGAAGTGGGGTTTCGCAGCACCAGGATAAGGACCCTCACTGGAAACCTGGTCTCAGTTCCAAACGAAAGAATAATCAGTGCAACGTTGGAAAACGTAGCCAGGCGCTCGTACCTGAGGTGGAACACCGAGTTGGGCCTGACCTGTGAAACCGGACCGGAAAAAGTGGAAAGGGCTGTTCAGATAGTTGAGGAAATTCTGACGGACCACGAAGGGATGCGCAGCGATTATCCGCCGAAGGTCCATTTCAACGGCTTCAAGGACTGGAGCCTGAACCTATCGGTATACGCCTGGTATTTCCCGCCTGCGCAGGCAGGCAACCTGGCCGGCGGTACCAGCGGCAAGTTGCCGCAGCCAGGTTGCCCGCTGCCTTCGGCGGCGGGCGGAAATGCTGGGGTTTCGCCTCCGCCTGCGGCGATTCTGCAAGCAGGCAAACCGGCCGGCGGTCCCACCGCCACCGCCCCCGATTTCTGGAAATTCCAGGGCTGGGTCCAGAAAACATGCCTTGAAATAATGCACGCGGTTTCGTATCGAGGGAATCGAAATGGCCTACCCGACCCAGGCCGTCTATCAGGGTCGAGGGAGAAAAGGAAGAACCCCGGCGCGGCCGCAACGCAAACAGGCCCGCCCCCGGCCCAAACGCTCTGCCGGCTCAGGCCGCACAGACGCAGAAAACGCTCGCAGATGCAATTGAACTAAAAAGGAAAACCAAAGCCGGCAACCTTTAGACAGGCTAAGTGATTTGATTTTAGATTTTTTGCAATCTACAATCTACAATTTGCAATCTGCGATTAAATGAGGTCATCAACGTCGACCCCGAGGGGGGCGGCGATCGACTTGAGCGTTTCAACCGATGGACTTCTCTTGCCGGACTCGATCTGCGATACGGCAGCCGGTGTGAGCCCGCAAGCAGCGGCCAGAGCCGAGGCGCTGAGGCCTCGGTGCTCGCGCCATACCTTGACGGGATTTTCTCCATCCAGGAGACGGTCTACGATACCGGCCGGAACAAGTTCTTCCCTGCCGGCGCCAAGGTCCGCCTTGATCGCGTCAAAGTCGCGCACGTCTTCGGCCGCGTCGGCCGCATCGATCAGCCGCCTATATTCAGCATAAGGGATAACGGCCCATTCCGGCCGCCCGTCCTTCTCGATTATCTGGATTTTCATCGGTATGCACCTCCGCGCGGAGCAATCTTTAAAACGGCAACAAGGAGCACATCCTCATGAACTTCGTAGATGACACGCCAATCACCAGGGTTTGTCATTGATGCGATGGCCTGTGTCCCTGAAATACCGCTTTTTTTCCGCTCTCGTTTCCGAGTTCAGCCTCTTTGGGAATCTTGGGACCCATAACCCATACTGCTCTCGTGGATCATTCAGATATTCTTAAACCAGTCGTAGTCAACATCCACGCTCTCAATCATCTGAGTCTTGATGCCAAGATGCAACTCTTTCAGCTTGTCTGCAAGCTGGTCCCCATCAATGAGATCAATCGGTGGAGCACCGTCCCGCGTTGCTTCGCGTATAGCGTCCCGAGTGAAAGTACCAGTTGTGACAAAGAGGCCCTTATCAGCCCTTCCGACAAGGGCACCACGAAAATCGCGGATTGCTCCGGGTGAAACGGACCCTTGATACTTTTTACACTGGAACAGTACATGAAAACTGAGGAGACCTCCAACTCTCACGATGCCCTTTCCATCGACCCCGCCGTCACCAGTCCTGCCGGTTACTTCCACCTGAATAAACCCGGATTCCCTCAACATACGTTTTACCAACCGCTCGAATGCCTCTGGTGATAACTCCTTTGTGAGAACATGATGGAGCTTGCTACGCCATGTTTCCGCTTCTTCCGGGAGTTCTTCTTCAGGTTGTGGTGCTGTGCGCTGTCCTTCACGTTCCTTCCGAGTCATTCGCGCACTGTCCTTTACGACATCTTGAGGCTTCACGGCCATGTGATTTCTTTTCTCAGGAACAATGACCCAGACGCCACGTTCGGAATTATCGATTATTCCGTATTTCTTCAGGTATGTACGAGCCCATGCGAGACGGTACTCAATTTCTGTTCGGCTGCTTTTGTCCGGATTATGCGGTATAGCCAGAACATCTTCGGGTAAATCGAGGGAGTCGGAAACCTTGGATAATATTTCTTCGATTGAACCTGAGCCGCCGAGTTCATGAAGAGCTTTGAGAAGGGGGTTCATTAATTCATGGTATTTCGGCATCTGGTCATGTTTTGCCATGAACATTTCCTTTCATTAGCTTCCCAACTCCTCATCGCGTCAACTTATGAGACTGCGTCACTGTTTAGACAAAATACAACACATCTTCGGATTAATGAAGGAAGTTATCCTTCCGGGAGACCAAAAAGCGGGACATAATGGAGTGGTTCTGAGGAGAAGACCTTCAGGGTTGGGCACATTGCTGCACCGCTATTATTTTATTCCATTAAGATCGAATTGAGCTTCGCTTCCCATTCGTCTTCGGACAGTACCTCAAAGCGCAAAATCTTATCCTTCATAGCTGGTCCGAGCTGATTCCACTTCTTG
>CAVRZU010000177.1:0-18233 GCA_963725365.1 uncultured delta proteobacterium
CGACCATGATTCCCTCGTCAAGATGCGGGGCGGTAGCAAGCGTAGCCACAAAAGTGATTATGGACAAAAGCCCGTCGTACCATTGCGCCTTCCAGGCGTGAATGAAACCCGAGACATTTATCAGGCCTATAACCGCCATCATGATAACCGCGGCGAGGACCGATTGAGGCAGGTGGTATAAAAGAGGAGTAAAAAAGAGAAGCACTATGGCGGCTGTAACGCTGGTAACCACACTTGACAGCCCGGTTACTGCGCCTGCCTGGATATTTACTGCCGACCTCGAAAAGGAACCCGACACCGGATAGCTCTTCCCAAAAGCTCCTATAATGTTTGCTAAACCCTGCCCGATGAGTTCCTGGTTGGGATCGAGCCGTTGACCTGTTTTAGCGGCCATCGCCTTTGCAATCGAAATCGCCTCCATGAATCCCAGAAGGGAGATAATAGCTGCTATCGGAAGCAGCTTGAGCACCATATTCAAATCCAGCTTGGGAATGCCGAAACTTGGTAACCCGCTCGGTATGGCGCCGACAACACTCCCTCCGCCCATCATGACCACCGCTTTCTCGTCCACCGATGAACGGCCCATTCTTACTCTCCAGATCGAACCGTCTCCTTTTGGCGTCCCATCGGGTCTTTCCGATGGAAAATAAGTCTTTTGCCCATCAGTTCCGGTTACTGAAGTAAAAAGAAAACATCTGATCTGAGAGCGTGTCCGAGTCATTTCCTCCCTGAGATCGGAGAGCCTGTTATCGACCAAATCGCATTTATGTTTCATCTCCAGCGCCTTCCTGGAGTGTTTGCCGCGTTCGTTTTCGGCTGCTGTAAGCAAGAGAGTAAGATCGGCCCGTGTTGTGGCCAGTCCTGCGGACTCATTTGAGGCTGCGTTGAATCTTTCTATGAGGTCTCGACACTCGTTTGAAGCGATCGTCTCCACAGGCGCCTTGACGTTCTTTTCGTATCCCGTAGCCCATGAAATCACAGTGGTAACCATAACGGCGACAAGGACATAGGGAATGCGCCTGTTGATCCGCCTGAGCCCGTACATTATGACAAAAGCAAACACCCCCAACGCAAGTGTCGGCCAATGCGTATACAGAAACGCAGCCTTGATTACCCGGTAAACGGTCTCATAATAATGCTCCGCATCATCTACATAGACGTTGAACATCTTCGAGAGCTGGGAAGAAGCAATTATTATAGCTCCCGCGTTTGTGAATCCGTTTACCACCGGATGAGAAAGAAAATTCACCACCAGTCCGAGCCTGAGAATTCCAAGTGAAAGCTGGAAGATACCGACAATGAGTGCAAGCAGGATGGCGTAGGCTATGAAACCATTGCTTCCGGCAGTGGCATAGGGTGACAAGGCTGTTGATGTCATTAGGGAAACAATCGCCACGGGGCCGGTTGCAAGCTGCCTGCTCGACCCGAATAAAGCCCCAATCAGCGGAGGAAGAAAGGCGGCGTAGAGGCCGTACTGGACCGGCATTCCAGCGAGTTGCGCGTAAGCCATCGATTGTGGAATCAGTACAAGCGCGACCGTCAGACCGGAGACGACGTCCAATTTGACAGTGGAAAAATTTATAATCTTTACCCAGTCAATAAATGGAAAAACCTTACGTAGCATACACTTGTTCCCTCGCCGCATCTGGAAAATGAAAAAGGAAAATCCGCCAACTCCAAAAGAGAGCGATTCATCGCTAAAATCATCAATTCAGGTTTTTCTGGTTACCTGCTATTTCCCTGCTGGCGCCTATTACCTTGAGATGAACGGTCATCGTAGTGCCCTCCCCTTCCTTGCTCCTGACCTCCAACCGTCCGCCAAGCCTTTTGATGATCCCGTAGCTGATGAACATGCCCAACCCGGTCCCATGTCCTTTTGTTTTTGTAGTAAAAAAAGGTTCATACAAACGGCTGAGCGTTTCCTCCGACATCCCGCAGCCGTTGTCCTCAATCGATATTGAAAGGGTTTCACCACAATCACGGGTGCAGATTCTGATGCTTCCCTTATCCTTCACAGCCGCAAAAGCATTGCTCAACAGGTTTAGAAAGACCTGCTGAAGCTGGCCGCGATCAGACTCAACTACAGGCAGATTCTCTGCCAGCTCCAGCCGAAGATCAAGATTTCGGTAGCCGGCCTCCTTCTCAACGAAACCCACGGTTTCGCGGACCACCTCATTTATGTCAACACTCTCGATGTGAGGCTCCAGCCTGCGCGCAAACCCGAGCAGACGGTGAGTAATCGACCTGCACCGTTCCACAGAGTTGATAATCGCATCGGTCAAGGCGATAAATTTTCCCCTGTTCCTGAACTCGCTGTCCATATCTAAGAGGTCCTTCATCAAACCGGCCTTCTCGTTTATAATCGCCATGGGATTGTTTATCTCATGCGCGACGCCGGCGGCCAACCGCCCGATGGATGAGAGTTTCTGGCTATGTTCGATTTCCCGGAAAGCGGCTACACGCCTTTCCTCGCTTTCCCGCAACCTCTCTACGAGAAAGCCGGTCAGTTTGAATACAACCAGCAGGATTATCAGTACTCCAGTGAGAAACACATACAAGATTGCACTCTTTAACTTGTACCAGGACCTAAAAATTTCACCTCTGGGTTTTACGACCACCAGGGCATAGGGCGAGTTCTGGAAATAGGCGTATGCCACAAGGACCTCCCGGCCAAAATAATCCTTCGTCTCGATACAGTTTGGCTCACTCGAAGACAAGGGAAGGCTGATGGGAAAATGGTCAAGAACGGCGCCGTAATTCCTGGTAGCGGTTTGAAGCGTTCCCTCCCTGTTCACAAGAAATCCATCGCTCTTCGGGTCCAGCCGCATCGAAGCTATCAGCTCGTCAATCGTGTGGGTATCGATGGTGGCCCGCAGAATCCAGTATTTTCCACCTTCCACACCTCTTTGCACGGCCATTGCTATGTGCGGAAACCTGCGAAAACCCATGAAGACATCGCTGGTGTAGGCGCCCCTTGCTCTAACCTCATGAAACCAGGGCTGCCCGCTGTAATTGCGGCCCTTGAGATCGTAAGGGCCCACATAGCTCACCTGCACACCGTTTTCGTCTATCAAACCAAGATCTACAAAACCGCCGAACTCCTGTTTCATAACACGGAAAATGCGGTTTAATGTCTCCTCATCGGCCAATTCTTCAAAAGTATGCTCCGAACCGATAAAACTTACAGCCGAAAGCCTCTCGGCAAGAAACAGCTCCATTGAGTGCTTGCTCTTGTTCACCAGGACCAACAGCGGACTGACGATCTCCTGCCTCAACGTGTTCCGGTACTGGTAAGAGTTTATCAGCGCCATTGAAAAAAGCGGAATTACCGTGACCACTATCATCAGGATGATGATACGTCTGCGAAGCAGACGATAAATTTCAGGGGAACCGCCCTCCTCTGGAAATTCGAGCAAACTCAGTTTTTTGAGCCAACCCGACAAAGACATCTCACTCCTTCCGGCCATCAACTCGCACCGATCCGCAGGCAACCCCGGCGGTTTGACCGCCGGCCAAGTTCGCCGCTCAAACCTCCAGCGGCGGCAAAAAAAATCCCCCCTGCCCCTTTAGTGAAAAGAGGGGTGAGCCCGCCTTTTCATGGTTTCGAGTGTCGCAACTGGATATGAGTTGCTTCAGTCAAATGCGGTCTCCACGGGCCTTAGGAACCAACTCTCAGCAAACTTCGTTCCATCGTTCACACTTTCGTGCTTGGCCGTTATTTGCGAGAGTTTATCGGTGGGAAAATCGAGGATAAACATAGAGTCCTGAATACTTTCAGTGACACTAACTGTAACTGAAAAGTTTCACGCACAGGCGGTGGGACCACCTGCCAGGTTCGCCACTCAAACCTTCGGCGGCGGCGAATCCTGGCCGGCGGTCCCACCGCTTCCTTCAGCATACCACCCAGACTGTCTTGTCCTTCACCATGTGAATCACCCTGCTGCTGACTCGCCCCATTATGAATTCCTCGACCTTGGATAGGCCCCTTCTTCCGACAATGATGGTATCGTAGCCACCTTTTTCAGCTTCATCTATAATAGCCTGTGCTGAATTGCTTACGCCGCGAGCGATCTTTTCACTGATTCGGGCGGGATCAACGCCATGAGAAATCAGAGTTGCCCTTGCTTTTTCAAATGATGGTCCCATCTGTGCCGCTGCGTTGTCCAGTTCTTCGTCGATTTTTTCCATCGCAGTTTTATCCCCCTCGGAAGAAAATACTTCGCGCATGAAATTCCTGAAGCTGCGAAAGCTGCGAACGGCATGGAACAAAGTGATTTCCAGGCTCCTTGAGTTATCCACGACATCAGCAAGATGGGGCAGGCAAAGCATCGACTCTTCGGAGCCGTCCAGACATGCGAGGATTCTTGCCGGCGGGCGATCTCCCCCCACAACCCACACGGGAATAGGTACAAGCCCCAGAATGTGCTCAGCCACCGAACCAAGCATAAAGTCCTTGAGGTCGCTAAGCCCTCGTCGCCCGACCACCAGGGTTTTATACCCGTTTTGGGATTCGGCGGCGATATCACGAGCGATCCCAACTTTCTGTCCTCAATTCTCAAGGTTATCGCTTCATTTGGAAATCCGGCATCCAAAAGAATCGTTCGGGCTTTTTCCATGAACTCCCGGATCGGCCTTGTGCTGTTGCTCCTCCCAGGTTTCCACGCTCACCAATCTGTAGCTGTATGCGGAGATTTTTTTTTCGAAATCGATGAATGATTCCGGAACCCTGGTAACAACATGAAACAGGACCACCTCGAACCGATCCCGATCCACAATGGAGGAGACGTACTTTACCATTTGCAGCGAGTGTTCGGACCCATCGTTTGCGACGAGTATTCTGTCCCGCACTGAACCGTTCATTTTGCTTCCTTCTTATTATGTTGGGCATTTTGTTCCGGGAATTGAATCGGGAGCAACGGGGCTGGAGGACTTCGAGAGTATGACCGAAAAAATATCGGCGAGCAGTTTGCTCTTGAGTTGCTGACATGATGCGTCATTCAACATGATCATGTCGAGCTGGCGGGTGTGCATGAGCAGGTATCCCAGTATGCCGAGTTTTTCCTTCATCACCTCTTGATCGTAACCTTCCAGACGCGCGCTGACACCGTCGTCTCTTGTTTCAGTGTGGAATTGGAACTCGTCGAGAATTGCGCCCACAAAGCTCGCTCGGCGCGAACGCCTCTCGTGGTCGGCAGCCCCGCCTTTAAAAACGAAACGGATGTAATTCTCATTAGCCCTGTCACCGACAAGGGCTTCGATGGACGAAAAATGAAAACCGAAGCGAGAACTGAGACTGCAAAAATTTTTCGAAATCATAAAGTAATTACGATCCGCAAAGGGCGAAGGCATAGATGGATCGAGCGCCGGATTGGAGCTGGCCTCAAGAAGGATTGACATGAAGCCCTTGGAATCGACTGGCGGAGGCCCTTGCCACGGCACTGCGACAATCCCCTTCCATAGCGCAAGCATGGGGATAGAACCGATATTGTCCAGATTCACGAACTTGCCCGGCACATCTTCCCTGAATCCATCATCGAGGTTTAGTACCCACCACTGCATGGGAATCCGCGCACACCAACTGCTTGCTTGCCCTCTCCGAAAAATGGTGATCCTTTCCGAAGCTGAACATCTCCATGACTGCTTTCTCATGACAGAACCTGGTTATATCGTGAAAAGTCCGGCACCGGGAAGGTTTAAAATCCGTTGCCTCCGGATCGAGAAGATGAAGAGGGACTATTTTCTCGGAAACCTTCTTCAGAATGTCCAAAACGGGGGAGTCATCCATAAGACTTTTGGAGGTCACCTTATTTGCACGCATGAATTCGATTCTTCCCCTGTATACTCTGAGGCCATCGGCATCGACAGTGACGGGCTGACCGTTCTTGAGCAGCGCGGTTGCGCTTTCGAGTCCCAGAATTGCCGGAACGCCGAATTCTCTTGCCACATTGGCCAAATGTCCAGCCTCGGTACCCTGTTCGGCGACAAGGGCCGATGCCCGGCCGAGCAAGGCGGCCCACCTGGGCAGGGCCTGCTTTACCACAAGAACTGCTCCTTTGGGGAAAAGAAGTGCCTCGCTCTCTTTTCTGACCACGAAAACGTCACCGAAACCGGCCCCCGGACTTGCCCTGAAGACCGCCGGAAGCCACTACTTCGCTAGCCGGGACCTGGTACGGCCCCCCGGGGCGTTCCGGAACCGAATTCTCATGCCGCAGAGGCCGGCACTGAAGTATGACTATTTCCCCTTTTTCATCGACCGCCCATTCAATATCCTGTGGGTTCCCATAATGCTCTTCTATCCGCAGGGCAATGCGCGCCAATTCGATCGCGAAATCTTCGGTAATGGAAGCCTGTGAAGCCTCACTGCCGGCTATTTCAACCCGGCAGACACCTTCTTCGGGGTAACATACAAACTTTTGCAGCTTTTCCGCGATATGTTCTTCCGCTACTTGAAACGGATTCCTGGAGATTACAAAAAGGTCGGCCGCAACGCTCCCGTCAACTACCGATTTGGGCAACCCGAACACGGAATGAATGAAAATCCGCTTATCGCGAGCATCAAGGGGATTTCTCGAATACATCACCCCACCTGCGACCGCGTCCACCATGGACATGCATCCTACGCACATATCGACGTCTTCGTCACGAATTCCACGGTTCAACCGGTAGATGATCGCCTGGGGGCTGTACTTGCTTGCCGCTATTTCTTTATAAGCCTGTAAAAGATTGTCGGCGCTGACGTTCAATTCCGACCGGTACTGGCCGGCAAAGGAAGTCAGTCCTGAATCTTCCCCGAGTGCGCTGCTGCGAAAGGAGACTTTAACCCCCTGACCTTCTTTTCTTTCAAGTTCGCCATAAGCGGCTAAAATGGCTCTTTCCAGATCGGCCGGGATCGCAGTTCGTATGATCTGTTGCTGAATTTGCGCGCTGAGCGAAAAAAGCGAAAGAAGCTGGTCCTTTTCGTCCGCCGGAGATGATTGCATAAGACGGTCGATTTCAACCTGAAGCTCTCCGTAGCATATCAATTCGCGAAACGCCCGCGAAGAAATTACAAATCCATCGGGGACATTTATGCCAAGATGATTTCGGATTTCCCCAAGGTTGGCCATCTTGTTGCCAGCCTCATCAGATCTTGTTTTGTCTATTTCCGAAAGAGCAATTGTGAGCGGTCCGGCGCCGATTTCTTTCCTTTGGGTGAGAATTTCAGAAATTCTGCCCTGAATCGATTTGAACCGGTCGTGGAGGTCTAAATACTTTCCGGGCGCCAGTTCATCCATACTCTTTATCATTCGAAAGACATTGACCGAGGCGGCTGTGCAGTTGGCGCGAATAAAGGACATTCCAAAAGGCGCTTCGCCTTTGCGGGCTTGCTCGATATCAGACATAATCTGGAGTGCCCTGTTATTGGCGCTCAGCAGAAGCTTGAAATTATGATATCTGGTCTGGAAAGCGGTGCGCAGAGCTTCGACGTCCAGCGAAGAGAGCGTCTTGTGCCTCTTCCATACCCCTAGTTTTTGAAGGCATCTGTTGATTATCAGGGTCCATCTCCCTGTTCCGTAGGCTGTTGAATGAGCCCGGGTGTGATTTTATGACATCAGTTCTCAAGAGGACCTGCCCGGTGTTCCCAGGAGATCGGATTTTTCATTGAGTGCTTTCTTTTTGCGGGCGTCCTGTATCTTGTACAAAAGTTCGTCGATTTCGACAGGTTTCATAAGATAATCAAATGCGCCGATATCCATGCCTTCGATTGCCACTTCCATATTAGCATGGCCCGTGAGCATGATTACTTCCATCAACGCGTATCTTCTCTTTATTTCGCGCAAGGTGTCAAGACCACTCATGCCGGGCATCTTTACGTCAAGGACCACGACATCCACAGGAGCTGCCAGGAGTTTTTCCAGTGCCGCTTCCCCGCTCGTTACGCCATTTACGACCAGTTTTCTTTTCCGAAGCCGCTTAGCCAGAGTCTCCATGAATTCGACTTCGTCATCAACAATCAGAACACTTATAGGATCCACCTGTGCAGCCTCCTGAATCTCCCAAAGCCAGTCTTTGACGTTTTCCACCACTTTATCTGGTCTGGCCGGCCGCTCCGGCATCCGGCATCCGGTCCGGATAAAATCTTTTGAGCATATCGGCGATGGCTGTCTTCAGATGGTCGATATTGCCGCTCTTTTCAATGTAGATTTCTCCTTTGTCCTGATTAAAATCCCGTTGGCATTCTTCGGTCAGGAAAGTATGGATTACAACGGGCAAAGGAGGCCGGCGCTTCTGGATTTTTTCAAAAATCTTCGAACTGTCTGCGTCCGGCATTTCCAGGTCAAACACGAGCAAGTCCACTCCTGGCTTACGATCTATTTCGGCAAGTATACGGCCGCCATCCTCTGCGACAGCAACTTCGTAGCCTTCTGCCGAAAGCTCGCGGCGAAGAAAATCCCGCACGTTCCTGTTCCTGTCCGCAATCAATATTGTGAATGTCTTATTCATCTTTAATGCCCATGGTATCCGGCAGCATCATCAACACCGCCTGATTTCGGAATAATCGCATAAATTGACCCCGGCCATCAAGCGCATCCTGAGCTATACTGATATTACCTGAATCAACATTGGGCCGCCGTTATCTTGACCAGGTGCACAGAACATGGACTCTGTTTAGCAATTTGGTTCGCGATTCCAGACGAAGCGCCAAGCCCCCTGTTAGCCATCACTATGGCTACCTGAACCAATATTTTCATGCCAATCTCCACAAAACGGCCTTAGGAACACCAATCCCTAAACCTCCTGTTTAACCTTGGCCTTTTGCATGCTGAGCCCAAGACCGTCGAATAGGTAGTAAATCGCAAAGCCCCACCACATGGTGTAGAGCACGTAGAAGACCAGCAGACTCATTGCAGTGAAGGCCTTCCCGGAAATGCTCTCGGGTTCGATCCTGTAAAAGTTGTAGGCCGGTTCGATACCCTTTTTCATGACCTCCAAGATGAGGTTGGACTGTCTGGTATTTTTGGCCTTCTGCAGTTCTTTTGTGGCACGGTTCAAAGCGCCCCACCAGATCCCCATCACTTCTTTTTCATCCATTGCGTACTTTTGTCTAAGTTCGTCCCCCTTGTTAAAATACATGGAATTGGAGTCCTTCAGGACTGCTTCCAGCAGTGTTGCAAGATTTCCTTTTATCCGGAGTTCGGCGCCATTCGAGGTAGTAGCCGGAGCGGCCGTTGCGAAAATCTTTGCCGCCTTGGCTGCCTGCTCGGAATTTTCCAGTTTGACATTGACCGCAAGTTCCTCTTTTTCAGCCTGCTTCAAGCCGGCGGTGAGTTGTGGAACAAAGTAAGAGGAGCCTTTAGCCAGTTTATTAAACAGGGCATCCGAATACTCGAGGCCATTTCTACCTTCGCCGAAAACAGGAGAGAAAATAAGGGCTAGAATCCCAAAGAAACTTATCCCAAGCACCAAACCTGTACTCATTGTCTTTCGATTTCTGATCAGCATTTTTATATCTCCTCTGTCCATTTTTCTAAACAGCCGGCTTAATTGAAACTTTCGGAATCATCGTCTCTTCCCTCAGGAGCGCTAAATTACTAAAGAACTTGGTCACCATCCACAAACCGAAAAAGGCGACAACAATCCAGAAAAGGATGTTGCCAACATACTCGATATTGGCAGTCAGGGGTTTTGGAAGGCTAATAAATCCAAGATCAACCATTCTTCTGGGAAGCGTTGCAACCCGGTTTACAAACCCGGCCAGAATGGAGACAGCATAAAAACCGCGGATATGGATTCCTTTGACTACCTTTGTGGTAAGGGCGCCCATTTGAATTCCAATCAGTGATCCGACCAGCATACCCATCGCAAGGGAATAGAAAACGTATCCATATATGGCATATTGAACGATAGACGCCAGACCCGCAGTGAAGATGATCTGAAGAATATCGGTCCCAACCGTAGTCATGGAAGATACGCCGAATACATAAACAAACATGGGAAAGGTAACGAAACCGCCTCCCACACCCATGATGGAGGCAAGAATGCCAACAATTGCGCCACCGGCGGCAATGATAACCCAGGAAATCCTCTTGCCTCCCGGGACAAAATCCTCATCGAAGTGGATCATCGGCGGGATGTTTACCGATTGCAGTTTCACTGCGAAATTGGTAGTGCCGGAAGTAGAGGGACCGTGAGCGCCTCCTCCGGCCGCTGAAGGACCTTTTCTAGCTTTGAGAAAATCAAAGAGGGCGTAAAAACCAAGAAAACCGAGCAAAATGGAATAAATCAGGCTGATGAACCCCTCGCTCAGCAGAGGATTGGTATTATATAGAAACCTGTTTATCGCTCCTCCCACAAAAGTGCCTCCCCCGGAGCCAACCAGAAATGCTATTGCGAGTTTAGGGGAAACATTTCCGAGTTTCTTGTGGACGGTGGTGCCCATAATGGCCTTGGCAAAAATGTGGAAAAGATCGGTGCCGACAGCCAGAATGCCCTTTACACCCGCAGCCATAAGAGCGGGGGTAATGATAAATCCGCCTCCTGCCCCGATACACCCGGTGATCAGTCCGGCAGCAAGGCCGATGGCCATTGAAACTAAAAATATGGTCGGCGAATAGAACGCGGGAGCGTATGCTTCTTTTCCGCCCAACAGGGGGGCCGCTTCAAGCAAAGACACGATCAGGATCGGCGCCAGAAGCAAAAGTAAAAACAAGAGTTTCCTGCGATTTTTGATGATGGACATAGAAACCTCATAATCCCATTGCGCATGCGCAATGGACGAAGCCTTGAGAAACTCGTAAACCAGCCTTGGACCACCCATTAGGAAAACCTCCTCTTGATGAATCAGACAATGTAAAACCAGCTTTAATTCGAAACGGCCCATCTACCTGAAAATCAGCTCTAAAGAGATTGGCAACATGCATGCCAACGCCGCGCCCAATGAACTGATCCGATAACGTATCGAATTATTTAATGATTTGTAAGCTGGCGCTTGTGGATGGTTTAAGGCGATGATCGGGAAAGTGTCAGCATTTTTTACAGAGTGTAAAACTAAAACCGGAAGCACTATCAAAGTCCAAAACAGGTTCAATGTGATCGACAGGGGATCAAAACCGTCCCCGCACCAGCTTATGCCTTGTGCTCAGGCCTTTTTCCTGCACTCGATGAGCTCGGTCTACAACTAAAGTTGTATAAAAATCAGCCTAAAGTTGTATTTCGTATGCACTTGGATCAGCCTATATTCGTAATCAAGATCTTTGTGCTCAATCACGAGCGCAAGACTCATAAACCGTACTAGATGACGGTTTAATTATGGATTGAGAAGGTTGGACCATGCCTGAGCAGATTCCCAGGGAGAGAAGAAAGTTCAAACGATACGCAGCCAAAGATGGAGCAATGGCCATCCTTGTTTCAGCCGGCGAAGACCATCTGAACCTGTATCGCATAGTCAATATCAGCAGGGAAGGTCTTGCCTTCGAGTACAAGTCTTCTTCAGGTCTGGAGGGTGCTCTATCCACGATGGAAATTATGGGAATTTACAGGCCAGCCTTCTGGATCAGGGAGGTTCCGTATCGAATCATCTTTGATCACGAGGGCAAACCTGAAGCTGCAGACAATATCAGGACAAGGCGTTGTGGACTCGTTTTCGGAAAGCTCTCGAAAGAGCAAATTCGCCTTATGGGTGAATTTATTGGGAAGTATGCCTTTGTAAAAAGAGCCTGGTCGCTCAAACGAAGAATTAGTTTCGAGCCTTCATACCACGACCTTGGTCAGCCGGAAGAGCAGGCTCGCGATAAGAGGATTGCAAAGGTTAAAAAAACAGATCTTTGTGCCTGAGATAGCCCTCAAGGGTAAAGAATGGAGTGATGCTATGCTCAAGAAAACCGAGATCATGGAAAAGGCAAGAGTAGTGCCCGCTCTCCATGATGAAATCTTCCGCACCGAAGAGTCTCGCTATTTTCATCGGTTGCATGGAGTTCTGCTTGTTGCGCAGGGCTTGAGCTGCCGGCAAGCCGCAAGACTGCTTGGAGACGCCCCCAGAACAATTGCTTATTGGGTACGTAGTTTCGAAGATGAAGGTCTCGCCGGTTTGACTGAGAGTGCGCGGCCCGGTAGACCACCGAGGCTCAACCCCGCACAGTTGGAAGAGGTCCGTCATGCGCTTGGAGACAGCCCCGCCGAATTTGGGCTTAAGGTCAGTCTGTGGGATGGAAACACTTTGTCCAGGTTTATCGCCAAAAAGTGGCGAATATCTCTTGGAGTGCGTCAGAGTCAACGACTTCTAAGGCAACTTGGTTACGGCACGAAAAAGCGAAGCATCAAAATCGCTCATGGCCGATCTGCTTAAAAATGGGCAATGGCGGCAAGGCCGCACCAGGGATGTCAATGTATCATATCAAGTACCTCTCATGCGCATAGCGGATCAATTGAGGCCGGTTTTCCACGCTCAGCTTTTGATAAATATTATACAAATGCCTTTTTACAGTGTCTTCGGAAATTGATAATTTCCTGGCGATATCTCTATTGCGAAAACCTTCCGCAACCATTTTGACCAGGTGTAACTCACGGCTGGTCAGGTGATTGCTCACCTCCTGCATTCCTCCCTCACGCTGCAACATACTGTTGATCGCTTTGTTAAAGGAATGCCTCTCCATCCACTGACCGCCGGAATATACCTTTCGCAGACAGCTAATCAATAACTGCGGGGCCATTTCCTTCAATATAATTCCTTTGACCCCCATGCGGATGCTCTGGGTTGCTTCCTTTTCGTTCAATCCGCCGGCTAAAAGAACCACTTTGACCGGAAGGGCGAGTTCGTGAATTTCTTTGAGTACGGCGATTCCATCCTTTACCGGCATTCGAATATCGAGCACAAGTATGTCAGGCTTGTATTTTATTACGGCATCCAGGGCTTCATCACCGTTTGTGCAAACTGAGACAATCTCAAAGCCTTCCTCACTGGTAAGAAGACCTTTCAGCCCGTTGAGAATTAGCGGATGGTCGTCGGCCAGCACCACGCGAATGCTCATCGAAACCCCCATTTGGCTTTAATCGGGAGGCTCATTGTCAGGCACGTGCCGGATGAACTCGAATCCAAGGTAAGATCACCCCCGGAAGCCGTAATCCTCTCCTTTATTGTCGTGGGGCCAAGCTGCATGGAGCATAACGCTTGAAAGTCATACCGGCCTAAATATGGGAAACCTCTTCCGTCGTCTGAAATAATCAGGTTAATATATTTATTTGTTAGTTGCATTTCAACCCGTGCCTTTGAAGCTGCGGCATGTTTTGCACAATTGACCAGGCCCTCTCGGAGAAGAAAATAAATTTCCTGCTCTACGATGACTGGAAAAGTGGACCCTAAATTTGGAATATGCATCTCCACTTGCAATCCCCAGTAATTTTCGATAAGTCCGGCCAGATCATTTAACCGGTTGCGAAAAGAGGCTTCCGTCCCGTTACCGTTCGAACCAAGCGGTTTCAATTCATGGATCAGGCATCGCAAATCCCGCTGTTCGTAGGTCAGCAACTCCTTGATTTCGAGTAACTCTTTTCGGGCAACAGCAGGCTCGCGTTCAACGAGAAGGTCGACTGTATGAATTTTGATTCCGATTCCGGCAAGAGATTGTAGCAGTCCGTCGTGAAGGTCGCGTGCAAGCCTGATTCTTTCCTCCACAACCGCCGCCTGGCGAAGTTCTTCCAACAGGTAGAATTGATCCAGGATCATCGAAATGCGATGAGCCACGATCTTTCCCATCACAAGATCGTCGGAAGTCATTTTAGACTTGTCAAGCATGAGCAAGTGACCGTTCAAACGTTCTCCATCAAGATTCAAAGATAGCACGGACCGGATATCGTATCGAGAGCGGAGATCTCGGTTGAACGTGTTGAGCTGACGGCGATAACTAAAACCTTGAGGGGAAGCATACAACGATACAGTTTCGGGCGCGGCTGCGTTAAAGCAGAAAAAATCCGTACCCGATAACGGTTCCGTTATAATTTCACCGAAAGCCTCGGGACCTTCACGCGTTAATTGAAACTCATCATTGGAATAAGAGGCTATGTTGAGCCACGGTTCCTCTGGTTCTTGCCAAATTGCCAGGGCACGCTGCACATCCAATACGTCACAGGAATGCTTGAGCACCCTGCGCATAAGAGAGCGAAAATCGTCAAGATCGCTGGTCGGCCAATGAGCGAGCATTGTTATCTCAGTTTCTTTTTTGTGCTGATGAGCCCCCATATAGGCCAGAAGGATTGCGACTATAGTTAGATATATGCTCTGAATAATGAATCTTTGAAGCCCGAATTGGGTGTTTGCAATTATATATTGGGCATTATAACCCAAGCCCAGATATGCGCTCAAAGCGATCATGGCGGTGAATAGCGCGCCGCGCCAGTGCCATCGTAACGTACCGCATATGACTATAAATACAAAATAGGCTGAAAAAGGACTTGAGGGACCTTCAGTGAAAAACATGAACACAGTGAAGATTGCCAGATCAACACCATGCGTGATAAGTCCGAACCACTTCAAAGGATAAGGAACTCGCCACGCTACGGCAGCAACTGCCAGCGAGTAAGTTACATAATACAACATGGCATGGTAGGTATGACTCGCGTAGTAGGAGCCGGAAGGGTCAAGCCAGATAGCCCAAAGCGAGAAAGAGGCAAAAATGGCTCGTAACGCAGCGATCAACAGCTCGACGCGATTCTGTGGGAAATATCTCCAATCCATGCCATTGCTCTTAATTTAAGAGGAATTGTTTTCAAAACTCACCGTTTTCCGTGACAGAGGCTAAGATAAGAATAAAGTCACTAAAAATCCGGGATGCTCCGAAAAACTGCATAAGAATTCTATGCAACCAAATCGGGAGCGTGCTAAAAAGTCGGACCAATTTGGAGCTTTTCTCAAGAATTTGGCATTCCTCACCTCATGAAGCGGGTACTAAAAACATGGTCGAGATCCATTGGACGGAGATAGTTTTTGGTGCGGCAACCTTCGTTGTCTTGACTGTATATCATATACACTGGCTCTTCCAGGTCCGCAGGGCGCCGCTCAGGACATACCGGGGGGTTACCAAACATTTGCGGCGCGTTTGGGTTGAATCAGTCATCTCTGATAAACGAGACATCCTGTCAGTGCAGACCTTGCGCAACTGGATCATGGCTTCCAGTTTTCTGGCATCCACCGCTATGATCATAGGCCTTGGCCTCCTTAGCTTCCTCTTTAAAACTGATCATATATCGGAGGTCCCCATCGATTTTGCCCTGATCTTTTCAAGGATGAAGGTACTTTTCATGATCAAACTATTGGTGCTGATGGTGCATTTCTTCTTCGCCTTCTTCAGTTTTACCTTATCGATCCGATACATGAACCAGGTTAACTTCATGATCAATGTTCCAATCGACTGCGACCCCATGTTGACCCCTGAATTCATCGCCGCCACCCTGGATACCGGAATGGTTCACTACACAATGGGAATGCGCGCCTTCTATCTGTCCGTAGTGGTGACCCTTTGGCTCTTTGGACCGGTTTGGATGTTTCTGGGCAGCCTGGTTATGGTCTGCGTTCTCTACAAGCTGGACCATTGCTGTACGCTGGAATATTCAACGGCTCAGTGTGATATAGACACGCGCAAGGCGAAAATATAGGCGGTGGGATCGCCCCACTCAAACCTTCGGCGGCGGCAGGAATAATCCCCCTCCCCTCCTTTTCATGGATTCCTGAGGACACAAGGAACTTTTCTATTTTTTTCTAAAGACTGACCACGGACCACGTTTGGGATTCACATGTTCTATTGGCTTACGACGGAAGTCTCAAACCTGATCCGGTATTTTTCGATTTTCCCCATTAGTGTAGGGCGTGAGAGGCCAAGCATTTTTGCGGCCCGTGACCTGTTTCCACCACTCAGGTTTAGCGCCTCGGTGATGACCATTGCGGAAAACTGATCCATTGCCGACTCGAACGTGGCGGTACCCTCTTCCTGAGAGTTGAGCAGATTTCGGACCCAGGTTCGGATGGCATCCTCGGGCAAATCGGGTTTTTCGGATGTTTGCTTCCGCGCGATTCCGCTCACCCGTGCAATATTTTCATGCGATACAGGCCCACCCCTGTTGAAGATCAGCGCTTTCTGGATTGCATTGGCCAGTTCACGCACGTTACCAGGCCAACTATAAGCGCAAAGCATCTCAAGGGCTTGAGCAGTAATTCCCGGATCGGGGACCCCTATTTCTTTCGAGTAGCGTCTGATAAGGTATTCGCAAAGCAGCGGAATATCGTCCTCCCGGTCCCGCAAAGGAGGGAGCGAAATAGTTACGACCTTTAACCGGTAGTAGAGGTCTTCCCTGAATGCACCCTCTGAGAGAGCGGCTTCAAGATCGCGATTGGTCGCAGCGATTATGCGCACGTTAACCGGAATGGGATCGCGGGCGCCAAGCCGTTGGATGCTTCTTTCCTGGAGCAGGCGAAGGATTTTTGCCTGAATGCTAAACGGCATGTCTCCGATTTCATCGAGAAAGACCGTTCCGCCGTCAGCCTGCTCGATCCGCCCCACCCTGCGGTTCACGGCACCGGTAAAAGCGCCTTTCTCGTAGCCGAAGAGCTCACTTTCCAGGAGCGTTTCAGGGATTGCAACGCAGTTAATGATCAGAAAAGGCTTATGGGACCTGGCGCTGTGCTGGTATAGCGCTCGGGCGACGAGTTCCTTGCCCGTCCCCGATTCCCCCCTGATAAGCACAGTGGCGTCCGTAGAGGCCACTCTTCCGATTGCCTTATATACCTCCTGCATGGCCCGGCTTCGTCCTATGATGGCTTCGCCGGAATCGGTTTCCGGCACAGGGTCCAATTCGACCCGAGAGCGCATAAACCGGCCGGCCTCAACCGCTTTTTCAATCAAGGCAAGCATTTCTGGTATATTGAAAGGTTTGAGGATGTAATCGAAAGCGCCCATCTTTGTCGCTTCTATCGCAGTTTCAGTTGTCCCGAATGCAGTCATTATGATGACCGGCAAAAGCGGCTCGTTTTCGCGGATAGCTTTGAAAGTCCGGAGTCCGTCCATGCCGGGAAGCCGCACATCCATGATGATAATGTCCATTCCATAAGACTTTATCAATGACAGCGCAGCTTCGCCTGTTGAGGCAGTTTTCACCTTGTGGCCGTCCTGGGTGAGCAGCTTCTCGAAACTGCGGCGCAAATGGTGATCGTCATCAACTATAAGGATCGAAGCCAAGCTCCCTCCTTGCGGCACGGCAGGGTGATCGTGAAAGTGGCGCCTTTATTAGGGCGGCATTTAACGCTCAGATAGCCCTTGTGTTCCCGGATAATGCGGGCGGCTATGCTTAACCCAAGCCCGGTGCCTTCCTGTTTTGTCGTGTAGAAGGGTTCGAAGATCTTCTCTTTTATACTCTCGGAAATACCCGATCCGGTGTCGCTAACGCGAATCACTACGACACTTCCCGCGGGCTCGGTTGAGCCTTCCTCTTCGGATATTAGAATACGCCCCCCGTCTCCCATCGCCTCGCACGCATTCACGATCAGATTTACCAGTACTTCCTTGAGCTGTTCGGGGTTATGTTCTTCCTCGTCTCCTTCGTTGCATTTCTCATTACTGAGGGCAACGGCGCAGCGCAGCCTGACGGCGGCAGCCCAGCGCCGGGTGCGGCGGGGTCGGGCGGCGGGATCGACGACTCCATTCCGCTAACTGGCGGACGCCGTCAGAGCGAAGTGAACGTCGTCTTCACCGTGACGGACGAACGGGGCCGCTATCTGAAAGGCATGACGCAAAGCGACTTCACCGTCATCGACAACAGCAAGCCCGCAAAACATTTATCGTTAAGCCGGCAGACCAACCTGCCCCTGCGGGTGGGGCTGCTGATTGACGCCAGCAACTGGGACCGCGACCGCTTAAAGTCGGAAGCAGGAGGCGGCGATATCGTCTGGGAATTATCAGATCATCCGGCCGCCCTATGACAAAGCGTTTGTTCATCGGCTTCGACGCCCGCGCGAAGTCACCCAGGATTTCACCAACGGACGCAGACTCGGTGCTGCGCGGGTGCGGATGTTGCGTGCCGGTGGCGGCACCGCGCAGGGATGATCCATGCCTGCCGCGACAAGCTATCTGAAGAAGAAGACGCGGACAAGGGCCTACGTGGCCACGGCAAACCGTTGAGATTTTATACCTGCTGGAGTGACAGACAATGGAGCCCGGTGGCGGAAGAGGCCCTGGAAGTGGTGTGCACAAAAGTAGTCAGCAATGCGT
>CAVRZU010000178.1:0-29589 GCA_963725365.1 uncultured delta proteobacterium
GATGCGAACGTCTGCAGTACTCGACGGTGATTGTTGGGTGCTCAACGGAAATAAAATTTTTATCTCCAGCGCGGAATATGCCGGATGCTTCGTGGTTTGGGCAGTGACCGACAAGGAGGCGAAAAAGGGCAAGGGGATAAGCGCCTTCATTGTTGAGTCCGACTTTCCCGGATTCATCATTGGAAGAGATGAACATAAGCTGGGCCAAAACGGTTCGTCGACAAACGAGCTGATTTTCGAAAATTGCAGGGTCCCCAAAAGAGAACATGCTTGGCGAGATGAATGACGGGTTCCGGATCGCTGTTGCGGAACTTGCGGGCGGCAGGATCGGCGTCGGATCGATGGCCCTGGGAATCGGCCTTGCCGCCATGGATTATGCAACGAAGTACGCCGGCGAAAGAGTGCAGTTCGACAAGCCAATCGTTTCGCAGCAGGCAATCCAGTGGATGATTGCCGACAACTACACCAGGCTCGAGGCTTCGCGCCTGCTTCTGCTTCGCGCCGCGTACCTCAAGGACAAGGGGAAATCTTATTCGAAAGAGGCCTCAATGGGAAGAGTTTATGCCTCTGAAGCGGCAAACAAGGCATGCTATGACGCCCTTCAGATGCTCGGCGGTTACGGCTATATAAATGATTACCCTGTCGAGCGCTTCTATAGAGATGTCCGTATAACCACAATTTACGAGGGGACCAGCGAGATACAGCGGCTGATCATCGCTCGTGAATTATTGGGCGGTGGGACCGCCGGCCGGGATAAAGGCTAGCGGTAAGGCGTGCGTGGCGCTGAAACTCTGAGTCCGGAAGGGACGTTGGTGGTATCCCCTTTGTTCTGAGGGGGCAGTGGTGGGTTTTGGGCCCGAAGACCCTGGATCCGCGACCCGTAGACCCCGAACGAAGTGAGGTTGGGATTTTGTCCTTTAGGGTTATAGTGACGCTGATCGCACTTGTTGTCGGCGCCCATCAATCAGCGGCTGCTGCCCTTGAGATTGCCGGTAAGGCGGAAATTGTAACTGGCGTCGTCTCCATTGAAAGAGCCGGAAGGAGCGAACCGCTCAAGGCCGGCGGCCCCGTGTTCGTTAAAGACAGTATAGTCACCGGCGCCGATGGTTCGGCCGAGATCTCTTTTGTCGATCAGAGCAGGATGAAACTTGCCCCCGGCGCCAATCTGGAAATCACTGAATATCGATACAATCGCGCCGAAAAGATCAGGTATGGACTCATTTCGCTGAAATTGGGGAAAGCACGGTTCGCCGTGCAGGAGCTTCAGGATTTCAACGACAGGCGGTTTCGCGTTAAAACGGGGACTGCGATCGTCGCGAGCCGCGATACGGACTTCATCGTTGGTTTTGAACCTGAAATGGCCAGGGACGAAGTTTGCCGACATGGGCTAACCACTGCCCTGTGTCTTGAAGATTCCATTGTTTTTTCCAGCCCCGGCTTTCAGGATAAACCAGCGCTGCTGACCGCCTATATGACGGGACAGGCTTGCGGACCTGACCTGCCTGCTCCGCCCCGGTTTGCCACTGCCGCTGAATTTGCTGGTATAATAGCGGGCCTGGAGCGGATAGGAAACCGAAATGCCGAAGCGTCCGGAATGCCGGGTAACTCTACCGGGTGCTTGCCCAATCCTGAGAAATCCGATCAGGGCACGGTTGAGGAACATTAAATATAGACAAAGACGGGAAGCGATGTGCTCGAGATTACCGTAAACACGTGGAATGAACTCCAGGAAGAACTCTACAGAGACTCCTGGAACCAGGATCTGGCGATTCCGGTCCCGTTGCGCATTCAGGGGCCTCTCTGACGCAGGATACCGCCTCGAGACCACCCTTATGCGTATGGGCGGCAGCTTCGCTGCCCTGGAGCACCACATTCTGCGCAATTTCAAAAAATATGCGCATAGAGATCTGATGACAGGCGACTCCGTATGGCACTGGCTCTCCGTAGCCCAGCATTTCGGGTTGCCCACAAGGCTTCTTGACTGGACCTACTCCCCCTTTTGCGCCCTGCATTTTGCGACTTCAAATCTCGAAAAATATGATACTGACGGGGCCGTTTGGGCCGTAAACTATGTCAGCACCCATAAACTGCTCCCGGAAAGTCTCAGGGAGCAGCTGGAGAGGGAAGGGGCCAATGTGTTTACCGTTGAGATGCTTTCCGGATCGCTAAAGACCCTCAAGCAGCTCGACGATCTTTCACAAAAGGATTTCACAGTCTTCGTCGAACCCCCTTCGATCGATGACCGGATTGTGAACCAATTTGCCTTCTTTTCGCTCATGTCCGACCCGGAAACGGTGCTGGACTCCTGGTTGGATGCCCATTCCGGGATTGGGCGCAAAATCGTAATCCCAGCGTCTTTGAAATGGGAAATTCGCGATAAGCTCGATCAGGCCAATATCACCGAAAGAGTGCTTTTCCCTGGACTCGACGGCCTCAGTAAATGGCTGAAAAGGCACTACAGTCCGAGGCAGCCGCTACCGCCGGATTTTGCTGACCATGGCCAAGGATAAGTCCCGGAGGCGGATCAGGAAGCAATCCGGTGTTGGATATGCCCCTTCACCCGCTACGAATAAAACGGCTGCAAGAGTCACTCGGACCCGGGTCTTCGTTTTGCAGTAGGTTTCATTTTTTCCTGTATTGGATTCTACGCTGCCGTCCAGGTGCTTCCCTCATCATTTACCCAGCCACTCAACGAGCACATCGCTCGATCCCTCGGCTTGGTCCTGAGTGCTCTCGGTGTTCGGACATAACCACAGTCAATGACATCGCTCGAGACGGGAAATTCGCTGTCAAAATTATTCCCCGAATGCACTCCGCTTTTCTCGGCAGTCTTGTTCCTCGGCTTCATGATCTCCACCCTGCCACCGTCGGGCAGAAAGCGGCGGGATTGTTGCGGGGGTCCCTGGGTTGTATCTTGGCAACCTGGGACACCTCACGGTCACTTTCATGGTTAGCCGGCACGAGACCAGCGGCTCTTCGACGTCATTCACGTCTATGATCGCGGGCAGTGTTTTCGATATGCATGATTTTCATGACCTGCATCCTGTGGCTCAAATGGACTGGGTAAGGAGGCGTCCTAATGAGAGGCCTTTCTCGCAAAGTGTGGCAAACTTTCTGGCCCGCTTTGGCTCTTATCTCCGGGTGTTTGTTCCTTGTGTGGGTAGGGGGTGCATCCCGAATACATACGGTTCCTCGACCGATTTATGTATTTTGGCTTTTCACTGTTCGGCCATCACTTCAATTCTGCGCGGCAAACGTCTGTGTACTATGAGACTTTCAGCATCGTGACCTTTGCATCCCTTGTCCTCGCGGTCCGCTCAACGCCGTGGAAAACCAGGGTAAAGCAACTGGCCGCGGGCTTTGGGTTTCTTTTTCTCACCCACCTTTTTCACAGAATCGACAATTTCCTGGTAGTCCTCTTCAATTACACTTCCGCCGTACCGGTTGACTTAACCCTGTTGCTCATCGGGCAATACCTGCTCCCCGTACTGTTTTTCATTTACTCGATCCGCATGCTAAGCAGGATTTGTGCGGCCAGGTCAAGAAAGCGAACGATCAACCCGTGGCGGGCAGCGGGGGCTGATCGCGGATTAGCGCCTGTCATCCACTAAATGTTTTTATCGATGATTGTCCGGCATTGCCTCAGATCCGCCTGGACCCGAACAAGCGGACTCCGGCGCATCGGAATTATCGGCCGGCCACTGAGTGAAGAGATCGGATGCCTCCTGCCACCGGTTCATGTAAAAAGAACAGCAGGCAAGTGAAGCAAGGCCCTTGTCTGCGATTTTCTTATCTTGCTGGAGAAAGCGCCCGGTATAGATTGTGAGCTTCTATATATTTGCCGGATGCAAGAAGCTCCCTGGCGGTTTCAAAGAGGGTGTCGCAGCCAACGATTTCCGCAAGGTGAAAACCCGCTTGCTTAATGGAGTTATCGCCAGGAAGAGAGCGCCTGCCTGAAAAATCTCTCGGCATCTGCCGTTTGGTTCAATTTCAGGGACGCTTCACCCAGCAATGTGAGGCCCTCCGCGTTTATGCGGTTATCGGGATTTTTCTTCAGGAAGTCCTCTAAAATCGGGCGCAATTGATTCCACTTTTTCATTTTGCTCATCACATACGCCTTATAGAATATGAAATAATCGAGCATCGAAGAACGGCCGAATTTCGCTATGCCTTCATCGAGCAAATCAAGGACCCTCAGAATTCTCCGGGGATTGCGCAATGGCAGGTGAATCCTCAGATGCCGGCACATCCGGACCGGATTTGATTCCCTCTGATTTTTTCGAACTTGCCGGTTGCAAGGTAGTAGAGAAGAACCGGGTCCTGATGATTTCTCGTCGATATTACCCCAAGTGTAATGGCGGCGATAAGAGCAAACGCAGCAAACAAACCGGCGTTTATGCCGATTTTTGAGGATCGAAGTAAATGATATCGGGTCAGGCCGGGAAGGATGCGGATATGACGCACATGAGGGAACCGAGCGAGCAGCGCTTTGAGTATTAACACCAGGACGGTGATAAAAAACAGGATCTTGCCCCAAAGATAGACTCCCGACCTGGTGTCGAACGTCAGGACGACCCTGGAGGTCTTGGGTACGAGCAGCATAAAGGCCGGAGAGGCAAGGTAGAGTTCCCCGCCCCCTCCGTTATTCGCCAGTCCGGATGATAGGATACTTTTATCCACAGGGGGTGGCCGGGTTCGGAAGTGTCGATAGTAATCCGGGAATCACCAAGGACGGCGCTGGCCCGAATTTTTTTAGAGATCTGAACCGGGACTTCGGGAATGTGTTCGGGGTCCCCGTCATAGGCCTGAAGGTTCTTCCAGAATTCACCCGGCGAACCTTCGGACGCCACGACGAGCGGCACGCTTAATGAAGACCTGCGGAACCATTCGAACTGAACCTTTTTCCAGTTCTTGGACGGTATTCGCAGGGGCCTGAATTTGAGCGGCTCAACATAAGAATCCCCGCTGCGTCTGAGCCGATAAATCCTGAAGGGCGGAAAGGACATCCGGAGTTCGTAAAAGGGCGAAGAGTCCAGGGCATTGGATATATCATCGGAAACAGCTATGACCTGGCTGACGTTGAACAGAGCCAACCGTTTAGCCGCGCGGTCCGGATCGGGACGCGAGAAGTAATACTGTGGAAATGGGGCGGAAGGGCTTTTGCTCAGCTCGGATTGTATATAGAAAATGAAGGGGAGTTCAGGCTCGATTGCATGTAGAGCCCTTCCAGGGTTGATCTGCCCGAATAGTACGGGAGCAGCTCAAAGCCCTGATGCTACCGGTATCGTTTGTTATGTCATTGGGCTCGTAAACCACCCTGGGGCTGTTTTGATCTCCACTCAGGTAATCATTGACGCGCAGATAAGAGTTCCAGAGAGGTTTGGACTCCATGCCGGAATAGTTCCATTGAATCCAACTGTCAGCCACTGCGGCCCTGGTTAGAGCAATAGCGACAACACCGGCGCAGAATCCGGCGAGCCAAAAATTCGGGCGTGGAAGGCCCGATATGAGCCTTCCCCATCCTACAGCTCCCATAAGCACCAGCATTATCTGGGCGAAAGGCAGGAACCGCATATCCACGAGTCCCGCGAAAGAAGCAAGGCTGAAGCCGAGCAGCGCAACACCGAATTGCCAAAGCAGATAAAGTTCCGGACAGTCTATTGGCGTTTTGAAAACTAAAGAAAATCTTCTTTCCGGCCAAAAGAGGTTATGTATTGACGACCCTCCAAGAATCAGAGTTCCGGCAAACGAGGGCCACAGTAGGGGAGGTGCTATTTCTTTCCAGCTCTCGAAATGCCAGCAATACGAATAGGTAGTATTCCAGGGCATGCGCCACAGAAGGGGCAGCAGCCAGAACGCGGCAAGTCCGGCCGCTGCGGCATGAAGCTTGATGATGTTCCGTAGATTCCTGCCCCATAGAATGAAATAAAATGATCCCATTATGGACTGGACAAGGGGATACCCGTGGCTCAAAGCCGTCAATGCTTCAATGGCGGAGCTGCCCAGCGGGGATTTGCCCCTGGAGATGTCCGCATACAGTTTTCCCGTGAAAATGACATAGAGAATGAACGATATCGAGAAAGCAAACTCGCCTGCAAGAGTGCTGCAAATATTGCCTCCAAAAATTTTGTTGTCGGTCATAAGAAGAAAGGGCAGTGATAGCAAAGCGCCGATTCCAGGGATATTCTGCCGGTAGCCCAGATACCTCAGGCACAGATAGACGGCGGCTGGAAAGGGGATGATCCCCAGCAGCGTCACCAGTTTGAAGGCAACCTGAAGAGAGACTGCCTTCGAGATAAGCGCCATTAGCGCAAAAGGCAGCGGAAAGTATTGCAGGAAGAGCGGAAAGCCTGCATAGGCCCCGTGAATCCATGTGACCGGAGAAAAGAATGCGAACAGAGATCTGTTCATGACGACGGCGGCGATGAAATGAGACGGAGTGTCGCCTCCGGCGGCCAAGGTTGGTTCGAAGACAAGGGACCACGGAAAAAGAAGGATCAGCAGGGTTTCGGATATCAATAACAGTAGGAGCGGCGTTTTAATTTTTTGAAACATCGTCCCGAAGAGTTTTGAGTTTTGAATTTTCAGTTTTGACGTTTGATTTTAGAGACTTTTTCAAATAATACAATTTAAAATGCTTACAGCAATGCCCTCAGGTGTTGTACTATCTTGTCTTTGGGGAGAGCGCCGAGGAGGCGGTTGACAAGCCCGCCGTTTTTGAACACGAGCATCGTTGGAACGCTCTGTACCTGATATTGGGATGCCAGGGCCGGGCTCTTGTCCAGGTCAACCTTTATGAACTTTATACGTCCTGAGTATTCCGAGGAGAGTTCGTTGACAAGCGGCAGCAGGACACGGCAATGGCTGCACCAGCGGGCCCAGAAAAGCACCAGTACGGGCCCGGCAAACCTGATGACCTCGGCCTCGAACGTACGGTCGTCAGCGTCTACAGGGTGTTGGGGGTAGGCGGCAGTGAAATGGAGCGGCGCACGGCACTTGCCACAGACGGCCTTTTCTCCTGTCCGTGAGCGAGGGATGCGATTTTTTACGCCGCACTTGCTGCATTGGATTATAAAACTATCTTGCACGATTGATCTCAGCACTCCGTTTCATTTAAAATAGCAACTCTGAACTCGGTGGAGCTGAAGCAACGAATAATCACGATATTTTTTCATGCAAGCGCGACTGCTGATGTGGGGCCTCTAACAGGAGAAAGCAAGTGGCACGGGTAGATGACTTCAAGGAATCATTCCGGCTGGCTTCCGTGGAACTCAAAAAAAGAGATATCGCCACGCTGGCCAAAGCCGCGGGGGGGAGTTTCCCGGAGCAAGGCCTGGTCGTCGCTTTTCTCGGCTCTAAGTATAGAGTTGAAATTCATCAGGAAGCCGATATTCGCAGACTCAACTCGACTGAGGATGTTTCACTCCCTGACAAAATTCTGATAGCGCACTATTTGCTTGGCGCCGCCGGGAAACAATCTGCCGGAAAACTCATCACTTTTCGTCAGATACCGGACGGTCATTTTTACTTTGACGCATTTCAGAGGCGCGCCAGGGACCCCTTCGTAAACTTTTTCGGCAATAACGGTAATCTTTTTGTAAAATGCTCCGAAATGATAGGCGCGAAGCGAGTGGAAAATGGGGACTACGGCATGGAGTTTACCGTCTTTCCCCATATAATAGTTCAATTGGTTCTGTGCGCTGGGGGATGAAGAATTTCCCCCCGATGCCACAATTCTTTTCAATGAAAATATACAGAGGCTTCTTTCCAGCCGAAGATATTGCGGTCATGAGCGGAGGACTTGTCTACCGGCTTATCGGCCTTGGAAGAAAAATCCAGTCGGGCAATTGATTTAACTGTATTGGAGGCAGCATTTTGAAGATAGCAGTGAGTGGAAAAAGCGGGGTCGGCAAGACCACATTGAGTGCTTTTCTTGTAAAGTGGTTCGCAGAGCAGGGCAGAAGCGTCCTTGCAATCGATGCTGACCCGGATGCCAATCTTGCGCATGCCCTGGGGATACAAAACGCCTCTGAAATAACGCCCGTCTCACAGATGCGGGAATTGGTGGCCGAGCGGACCGAGTCGGTTCCAGGCGCTTACGGAGGTTTTTTCAAGCTCAATCCGAAAGTCGATGATCTGCCCGAAAAACTTTCCGTACGTCAGGGAGAAAACATACGGCTCATGGTGATGGGCGGAATCAAAAAAGGCGGAACGGGCTGCGTGTGTCCGGAGAGCATCCTGCTCAAAAACCTCGTCCAGCATTTGATATTGAGACGCGATGAAGTAGTGATAATGGATATGGAGGCGGGTATCGAACACTTGGGCCGAGGGACTTCAAAAGCCGTGGACTGGCTGATCACAGTCGTCGAGCCCGGTCAGCGCAGCATTGAGACCGCTTCGCGAATTCGTGAACTCGGCAGAGATATCGGGCTTACAAAGATCGGCCTGGTCGGCAACAAGGTTCGCAACGAGAGCGATCGCGCATTTCTGAGGAAAGTCCTGAGCGGTGAACTGATTCTTGGTTTTATTCCTTACGATGACCTTATCATCGAGGCCGACCTCGGCGCCAGGTTTGCTGAAAAGGTGAGCAGCCAAACCCAGGCGGGTCTCGAAAAAATAGTGAAAAACCTTATAGAGGCGGCGGAAGCAGCCGGGCTTTAGGATAATTAGGAATTAAAAATATGATAGATGTCCAAAACCAGGCCGACCACAGGAACATCAGCATCGATAAAGTTGGCGTAAAGGATATCCGCTACCCGGTCACCGTAATGGACAGAAACAAAGGGGTTCAGCATACGGTCGCCTCGATAAACATGTATGTCAATGTGCCGCGTGAGTTCAAGGGGACTCACATGAGCCGTTTCATCGAAATTCTGAACGAATTTCACGGGCATCTGGATATCAGGGAATTTTCCTCGGTGCTGGGAGCGCTTCAGGAGCATCTCCATGCGGAATCAGCACACATGGAAATAAACTTTCCATATTTTATTCGAAAGCTCTCTCCCGTTACCGAGAGTGCCGGGCTGATGGAATACCGCTGCCGTATCGCCGGTACGCTTGACAGGGAGAAAGGCTACGATCTGGTGGTCGAGGTAAATGTTCCGATCACCACTGTATGTCCATGCTCCAAAGAGATCAGCGATCAAGGCGCTCATAACCAGAGGGGTATGGTGCGTGTGGCTGTTCGGTTCAAACGTTTTATCTGGATCGAAGACCTTATCGAACTTGTGGAAAGAGCCGCTTCCTGCGACGTCTACTCCGTGCTGAAAAGACCTGATGAAAAGTATGTCACGGAGTACGCCTACGACAATCCGAAGTTTGTTGAGGATGTAGTTCGGGACATAGCCTACGAGTTGAAGCACGATTCGAATGTGTGCTGGTTTTTGGTGGACGTTGAAAATTTTGAGTCCATTCACAACCACAGCGCCTATGCTTTTATCGAAAGGCAAAAGTAAGGGCTTGTCCGTAAATAAGCCTTTCAAGCCCTAAGTCGGGAATCGATCCGCCCGCATTTTTTCTCCTGCTTTTCACATAATGAAAATGCCGTGCATATATTTAAGCTCGTTTATTCTTGAGGAGAAATCGGGTGAGCGATCTTAAAGTCTTTGAGAACGTATGCCGGGCTATGGCCGATCCGGCCTTCTATCCTCATCGGGTTTCGAGTCTGGAGAGGCGGGAAACTCACATATCGGTGGTCTTCCTGACCGGGGACGTCGTTTATAAACTGAAAAAACCTGTCAATTTCGGTTTCCTTGACTACTCGGAACTTAAGACCAGGCAGAGGATGTGCGAGCTTGAAGTAAAGCTCAACCAGCGACTGTCGCAGGGTGTTTATCTTGGCGTGGTCCCATTGAGCAGAGAAGGCGGAAAATTTAAGTTCGGCGATGGCGGCGAGGTGGTGGAATATGCGGTCAAAATGAAGCAGCTTCCTGATGAGGCCTCTCTTTCCAGCCTGGTTGCAGGCGCTGCGGTCGGTCCCGATGAGATGTCGCGGCTTGGCAGGCGTCTGGCCGACTTTTATGCTGCGGCAGAGCGTGGCGAGCAAATCGACAGCTACGGTGGCTGCCAGGTCATAGAACTCAACACCGAGGAGAATTTCCGCCAATTGGCGCCATTCGTTGGAAGCGTGCTGGAGAAAGAGCGTTTCGATTTTATTATGGAGTCGAGCCGCGGGTTTTTCAAAGACCACGGGTCTGTTTTCAAGCGAAGGGTTGTGGAGGGCAGAATCTGCGATGGGCATGGAGACCTTAGGGCCGAGCATATCTATTTTCTCGACCGGATTCAAATAATCGACTGTATAGAATTCAACGAACGTTTTCGATACGGGGATTGCGCTGTAGACCTCGCCTTTGTTCACATGGATCTGGAACGTCTTGGTAGACCGGAATTAAGCCTCGCGATTTTGAACGGCTATACGGAATCCAGCCGTGATTATGGCATATATACGCTGTTGGATTTTTACTCGTGCTACCGGGCCGTAGTGAAGGTCAAAATATCCTGCCTGAGCGCCACCGAGCTGGAGGAAGGCCCAGGAAAACTCGAAATGCAAAGTCGAGCCGTCCAGTATCTGGACGTTGCCTTCCGGTACTCCGTGCAGTTTGCCAGGCAGACACTCTACGTCCTTTGCGGATTGCCCGGGACCGGGAAATCGACCTATGCGAAAAAACTCCATCATGCATTCGACATGGACCTCTTCAGGTCCGACGAGGTCCGCAGGGAGCTTCCGGAATACAGCTCGCGCCGTGGTCCCGTGCCATTCGGGACAGGGATGTACAGGCCGGAGATGCGGGGGCGGGTCTATTCCCGGCTGCTCTCGATAGTGCAGGATGAGCTCAAAAAGGGGCGCTCGGTTATTGTGGACGCCACTTTTTCAATGCGAAAATGGCGCGAAGAGGCGGTGAGGCTTGCCGAAGACCTGGACGCTAACATTATATTCCTGGAATGCCGGTGCTCGCGGGAAACTCTCTTGGAAAGGCTGGGCCGCCGCCGGGAGGGCAAGGACGGTAAATCCGATGCAAGACCGGAACACCTGGGAGGATTTGTCGATGAATTTGAGATCATAAACGAACTCCCGCCGGAACGTCACACCAGAATAAAGACCGAAGGCGAGATCGAGGCAAACCTGAGGACAATTCTATCCGGGATCTATTCACAAAAACGAGCGCAGGTGGAACAGGTAATCGCGCGCCTCTAATGATAAACTACCTCTCCAGTGCCAGTTCTATCAACCTGTCGAGAAGCCGGGGAAACTCGATGCCGGCTTTTGCCGAGGCCTGCGGGAAAAGGCTTGTGGCGGTCATTCCCGGTATGGTGTTTGTCTCGAGTATATAGAGGTCGTCCCCCGAGAGGATCATGTCGGTACGGCTGTAGCCTCGGCAGTGAAGGACGTTGTGGGCGCGTCTTGCATATTCCTGGGCTTTTTCGGTCAGCTCCCGGGAGATTCGGGCGGGGCAAATCTCTTTGGCGCCGCCTGGCGTATATTTTGCCTTATAGTCAAAGAACTCGTGGCTTTGGTCCGGGCAGATTTCGATCAGAGGAAGAGCCATTAGATCGTCATTTCCAAGAACCCCGGCAGTGATCTCAATCCCACTTATGAATTTCTCAACGACGCAACATCTGTCGAAGCGCCAGGCTTTTTCAAATGCGCCCTGGAGATCATTTTGCTCTCTAACGATTGTCATGCCTATGCTGGACCCCTCCTGTTCCGGCTTGATGACAAGCGGCAACCCCAGTTTGTCAACAACCGCCGAGGCTTCAATCGGGGTTGACCTGTCGGCCACCATGAATGGAGATGTGAGCAGACCTGCCATGGCGTAAAGCTGCTTGCTCAGGACTTTGTTCATGGCAATAGCGCTCCCCAGTACGCCACTGCCCTGATATGGTATTCCCAGGGAGTCCAGCAGTCCCTGGATTGTCCCATCTTCGCCCATTCGCCCGTGCAGAATGATCAGGGCAACGTCTATCCTTTTGGCGTCCTTTGCCAACAGCGGCAGGTCCGTTGCCGGATCGTATCTCAAAATGTCATAGCGTGATTTATCCAGCGCGCGGAAAACTTGTTCGCCACTCCCCAGGGAAACTTCGCGTTCAGCCGATTTTCCCCCCGCCAGCAAGGCCAATGTCAGCTTTTTCATTTCCATGACCCGGGTACGCTCCTTTGATGCGGTTGATAGTGATCCCCATAATTTCCGTGCCCTGAGGCGCAATGGTAAGGTGAGAAAAAATCGACCGCTCAAGTGCAATGTAGAGATCGAGTTTTTGAAGCAGGAATTGAGTTTGCACAGGCGCTTTCGCATAGCGCTCGATCAGGTCCTGATAGCGTTGCTCGATCGATACGACTTGGTCGTGCTTTACCCTTTTGTCGGAATAGTTGACGATCAGCGATTCGGTGAGAGGACCGGCAACTTGTGAAGGAGTGAGCCATATGTGCTCCCTGACGATCTCGGCGACGGCGAAGTCGACAATTCCATCCAGCATTTTAGCCCCAAGCGCGGCATGGTCCTCACCTGTCCTGATGCCCGTCATCTTTCCAACATCGTGCAAAAGGGCCGCTGCCTCTATCAGCCGCAAATCGAGCCTGCAGCTGTTTCGGTTCAACCGCTCGGCAAGGGCCAGCGCCACACCAGCAACGAGAACGCTGTGCCTTTGTATGTTTTGAGGCATATCGAATTTTTGGTGCAATTCCATGCACTCGGTACGAGACGGAATCAGCATTTCTATTTGTTTTTTCACTCCACAAAAAATTATTCTAGCTTAATTCGCACTTTTTTTAAACACCCCACAGCCTCAAAACAATGAACCCGAGAACGTTTGCGTAAATTCCAGCCAGGACGTCATCGAGCATTATCGAGACGCCTCCGGTCAGCGTTCTTTCTACCGAACGGATCGGCCACGGCTTCCAGATATCAAAGAGGCGGAATAACAAAAATCCGGCCAAAATTGACGGCAGGCTTACCGCATGACCTGCCATGGCCACCAGAAAGCCGCACAATTCGTCTATTACGAACTCCCCGGGGTCTGTTCTGCCTATTTGTTGTTCAGCCTTTTCGGAAGAGTACCAACCGATCAGAAATATGGAGCTTGCAAAAGCCAGTTGCATCAGCCATGAAAGATGTCCTGTGGCGAGAAAACAGGGAATCCCGGCAATCAGCGTTGCAACTGTGCCTGGAGCAACCGGCGCTTTGCCGAGGCCAAAGAGGGTAGCGAGGCGGAGATGTATTGAGTGATCTTTTCGCATTCTTTCCTATGAAACGTGCTCGATCACTATGACGTCCACCCCGTGGATGCATTTCGTGAGGATTTCAAAAAGGTTATCGACCGGGACTTTCTGTTTTGGTCTGCCTGGGCTCAGTGTCGTGGTGTAGATTCCGCAGATATGAATTTCAATTTCGAAACGGGTTGGTTTATATTCAAACCAAGCGCAATCGTCTCCTTCGGAATAAAGAAATTCGAGATAAACAGTGTTGCCTTTATCAGTGGTGAAAAATCCCTGCCCTTCTTTTACCAAGGACAGCCCTGAAGCTGCAAGTTTCTGCTGAGGTTCCGCGGCAATATCGAATTCCGGGTCCGCAGCCTGAGGTGAACCAGCCTTGAGCCGGTATCCGGCGAAACAGCGCAGGGACTCCACAATAGGCGGTTTGATCCACACTCCGAAGCGCTCGCCAACCTCTGGATAAATCCTCAGTATGTTTTCGAAATCCTTCTGGAGCCGGGCCGGGAGCTTGAGCATAAGCTCATGGAAATTGGACAGGAGCGGTTCTAAAACCAACTGCACCGTCTCGGCAGGGACCTTGCCCAAGAGCATCTGGTATCTGAAGCTCGAAAGAAGAACGTCTGGAAACTCCTCGAAAAGTTGGTCCGAATTCAATCTGCTCTCCGAAAAGAAAAACCCTGGAAACAGAAGCATATTAAACATTATTGCAACAGCTATCGGCAAAACAAAGCCAAAACCTGCTCCAGCACACACTTCCTGTGATCGGCGAGAAGGCATCTGTTCGCATGGTCGTTCCTGTTGTCCATGTTGAACTGGCGTTTGAGTTTTTCGACAAACTGCCTGCGGTCTTCGCCCTGTAGCCAGCCGAAAAGAGTTGACTCCCACTTTCCGCCTTCGAACCCCGGAAATCTGGACTCTTCATCTATAATAGTGCCCCGGATGGAGCTTTCAAGTAATTCCCGCAATTTGTTCCTGAAGTATTCGCATCCTTTGTTACAGGCGATCTGCTCGGCATTAATAATTTCTATCGCCAGGTAAATGAACCAGATCATGGATCTCAAACGCATGGTCCTGTCCTGGTCGTTGTGCAAGTTTGCCTTTTCGCGGGAAAAAAGTTGGAGAAAACACAACACGTCCTTTTGGTTTGCCGGTTTCACCTTACGGAAAAGACATTGTACAAGGATTTTCAGCGCCTCACTCTGATGTGGAATAAGAATATCGTCCCGGTCCCTCTCCATTATGAACCCGAATGAATCCTCCAAAATCACCTGGACGGTTTCCGGGTCCCGGAAAATGGTGAAATGCTCGGAAGTGATTCGGCCTGCGATGCGCTCGAGCGCATGGCCAAGAAGGTACAGCCGCACTGCATCCCGGCCATCCCGGCCTTTGGGGACGTCTTTGGCGGTGAGGGTCAAAAGCTTTTCAACCAGTATTTGTCGATCATTTTGAAGGACTTCGGCCAGCGGAGCGAAAGATGGAATTGATGACCAGACGTAGATGTAGTTGTCGATTGTGGCATTTAACCTGTTTATGCGGTCGGACATAAACATTCTCGTGTTCTCCGCTTCGGATCACGACTAAACGGGGGGAGATTTTGCGCCAAAATGCAATATCGGCCATACGTATCCCGCAATGGTTCAACGGCATAATCTCGCTGTCTACAATATGGTAGTCCCAAATTTGAGGCAAGCGATAAATTATGTCGTTTCATCTACGCCTGTTCGTCCGTACCGTTTACCGCTTTTTCGGGGCAAAGCGCTCAACCGCTTCTTGAGCCGGTTTATAAAATTGTTCGAGGCTGAACGCCTCCGCCACGGGCTTGAAAGTAATATTACCCTTGTACATATTGAGTCCGTTCAACAATGCCGGGTCGTTTTGGCAGGCGGCCTCCACTCCCTGGTCGGCAAGCCTGAGGCCGTATTTTCCTGTACGGTTATTGAGGGCAAAAGTGGAAGTCCGGGCGTAAGCGCCCGGCATGTTCGCAACACAGTAGTGAATCACGCCGTCAACTATGAATACGGGATCGCCGTGGGTCGTGGGCCGGGAGGTCTCCACGCAGCCCCCCTGGTCTATCGCGACATCGACGATAACCGATCCCGGTTTCATTATGCCGAGGTGTTCCCGCTTTATTATTTTAGGGGCCTTGGCGCCTGTTACCAGAACGGCCCCGATCACTATGTCGGCCTCTCTGAGGCCTTTGTCCAGCGTGTAAGCGTCGGCGTAGATAGGAGAAACATTTGGGGGCATGATATTGCCCAGGTGTTCGAGAGTGTCCAGGTTTATATCGAGAAGGGTTACCCTTGCGCCGAGCCCCGCCGCAACTTTGGCGGCGTTGCCCCCAACCGTGCCGCCCCCGATGATAAGCACGTGCGCGGGTGTAACACCCGGGACACCGGTGGCCAATAGCCCTCTGCCTCCATGCATATTGCCGATGTAGAACGCCCCCATGAGGGGGGCCATCCTTCCGGCGACTTCACTCATTGGTTTGAGCAGAGGCAGCGACCCGTCGGATTGTTGCACCGTCTCATAGGCAAGAGCCGAGATTTTCTTTTCAAGGCATGCTCTGGTGAGTTTCTCATCGGCTGCGAAATGGAAGAAGGTGTAGATAAGCTGTCCGGGCTGCATGAAATCAAATTCGGCCGCAAGGGGCTCCTTGACTTTGACGATCATCTCCGAGGTGATCCAAACCTCCCGGGCAGTCGAACAAATGCTTGCCCCCGCCTGCTCGTATTGCCGGTCCGCTATTCCCGACCCCATGCCTGCGTCTTTTTCGATACATACCTTATGCCCGGCATCTACATAGGCCTTGACTGCGGCCGGTGTGAGTCCCACCCGGAACTCCTGGTTCTTTGTCTCTTTGGGGCAGCCTATTTTCATGAAAAAGCCTCCTGGTAAGATAGTCTTAATAACAATGCTGACGAAAGGATACCGTTATTATATATTAAAGCTGACTTGACCGGCAGTAACAAAGGTGCTATAAAACTCTTTTTTCGTTCACCTTAACTCCTTGCTCCTTCCACCGTGAGGGGGCTTTTTTCAACCCGAAAGGAGAGCCAATGCGGAAGTACGAGACTTTTTTCATCATCGATCCAGATCTGCCTGACGAAACAAACACTGTTGTTGACAACAAGGTCCAGTCTGTCGTTTCCTCCAATGGAGGCGAGGTGCTGACCTATGTTCCATGGGGAAAAAGAAAGCTTGCTTATGCGATCAAGAGGCACACGCGCGGTCTCTACGTGCTGATGGAATACGCAGGCGGTCCCAAGCTTGTGGCTGAATTGGAACGAAACCTGCGGATAGATGAACGCATTCTCAAGTTTATCACCGTTATGCTCGAAGAGCGCTTCGATCCTGAAAAGGAAAGAGAGCGTATCGCAGCAGCGCAGGCGGCGGCGGCCGTGGTTCCTTTCTCCGAGGAAGAAGAGTCCACCGTGGGCGCCCTTGGGGGAGAAGAGGATATAGAGGAGATGCCGGAGGATTTCGAAACTGAAGCCTTCAAGGAAGAAGAAGAGGAAGAGTAACAAAAGGTCCGGAAATCCTTAAGATTATGGAAAGAGAGCAGAACTATGATGACTGTCAGGCGTAAGAGGCGCACATTTGCACGGCGTAAAATCTGCCGTTTCTGCGTGGATTCCGATCTGCGCATTGATTACAAAGACTCCAAGACGCTCCGCTACTTTGTGACGGAACGTGGCAAAATAGTACCGAGGAGAATATCGGGCAACTGCGCAAAGCATCAGCGGGTGCTCACGCTTGCCATAAAGAGGGCACGCCAGATTGCACTTCTGCCTTATACCGCCACACACATGCTTTAGCAGGGTGTATCCCGGAAAGAAATGAGCGCGCCCCTGGAAAATTTGCCGGAATTGCGGCTCGGTTCTGCGGGAAAAGAGTTCCTGATCCAGATCGTGCTTACCGTTGGTCTTTTTCTTTCGATCACGTTAGTGCCTCTGGTCGGTTTTTTTTCCGGCTTGCTGACTCCAGCACCAACAGCGATTGCGATCATCAGGTGGGGGGTCCCCAATGCCTTGCTCGTGCCGGGTTGTTCGGCACTGCTCGGCTCGCTGATCCTGTATCTGCTGAACCTCTCGGACAGCATTCCTTACCTGGTGGCCCTGATTGGGATGGGCGCCCTCATGGGGTTTGGAATCAGGAGCGGATGGTCAACGCAGAAGACAGTCGGTCTTGCCAGTCTGTTTATAATTGGCGTGGCCGGCTTGTTTTTGATCCTGGCCTTGACCGAATCAAAGGGCGAGTTAGTCCAGTTGATCGAGCAGGACATGCGCGGCGGAATCTCGGCGGCCGTGGAACAATTGGGGAGTTCTTCAATTGAGACCAAGGAGCTTGAGAGTAAGCTCCTTGAAACCGTGCCGCTGATAGTTGGGATCTTGCCGGGGATATTCGTATCCTGTACTGTGGGAATGTGCTGGCTGAATATGCTCATTTCGCGCAGATATTGCCGCACGGCCGCTGGTTTGCCTTGCGTTGCCGAGAAGTTGACCCTGTGGAAAAGTCCGGAATTTTTGGTCTGGTTCGTTATTGCGGGCGGTTTAATGCTGATTTTGCCCGAGGACGGTTTGAAGCTCGCCGGGTTGAATTTGATTATCGTCGTGGGGACTGCCTATTTTCTTCAGGGCCTTGCGATTGTGTCGTTCTATTTTGAAAGGTGGAAATTGCCCTTCTTCGTGAAGGGCTTCGTTTTAGCGTTTTTGTTTCTCCAACAGTTCGCTTCGATGGCGACTGCCGTCCTGGGGCTGTTTGACGTGTGGTTCGATTTTCGAAAACTGGCGAAAAAGCCTGAGTTGGACCGATAATTAGAAATTACGAATTAAAAATGAATTTTATCCCTTCATAATTCGTAGTTGTAGTTTTCAGCCGGCTTGCTTCCGTACGCGGTTTGGATGTATTGTGCATGAGCCTGTTCCGGTATCGGGTGGCGGGAATCGGGTTCCTGCTTGCTCCCGGCGTTCGGTATCCGGCACCTGTAAAGGAGTTTCAAAATGAAAGTTATATTGACCGAAGTAGTCGTATCCATCGGGCAAATAGGTGACGTGATTAATGTGGCGCCGGGTTATGCACGCAATTTTCTTTTTCCGAAAAGACTTGCGATGGAAGCCACCGGCAGGAATGTGCGGGAGTTGGAACATCAGAAACGGCTTCTTGCTCAAAAACGTGAAAAACACCGTCAGGAGATGCTCTCGTATGCCGAGAAGCTGAGCACGGTCACCCTTTCAATGAAGCGCAAGGTTTCCGAAGAAAATAAACTCTACGGTTCCGTAAGCACGGCGGACATCGCCAAGGCGCTCAAGGATCAGGGCTATGAAATCCTGAGGAAGGATATAATCCTGGATCAGCCGATCAAGCAACTGGGGGAATTCAGCATCTCTTTGCGGCTGAGCCAGCAGGTTAGCGCAGCCATGCGCCTGGTGATTGAAAAAGAAGAGTAGTTTATGGAGGACCTCTCAGCGGCGCTCCGGAAAATTCCACCCCAGCAGATCGAGGCAGAACAATCGCTGCTGGGTGGAATTATGGTGGATAGCTCCGGTCTGCCTTCAGCCCTCGAGATCTTGAAGGGTGACGAGTTTTATAAAGAATCCCACCGGTTAATCTTCGCGGCAATTCAAGACCTTTTTGAACAAAACGCACCCATCGACATCCTGACGGTTACCTACCTGGTCGAGGAACGAAAACAACTGGAAGGCGTAGGCGGGGCATCATATATCGCAGCCCTGACGGATGCGATGATTACGGGCGTCCAATGTGGGCGCATATGCAAAAATTATCGGCGAAAAATCCGTTATGCGCCGGCTTATTCAGTCTGCGAACGAAATCATATCGTTTGCCTACGGCGGGAAAAGCACTGAAGACGTCCTGGACAGCGCCGAAGCGGCCATCTTCAAGATAGCGGAACGCAGGATTCGCAACTCCTATTTTCCATTGAAGGAAATCATCAAGAAGAACATCGAGATGATCGAGCGCTACCAGGAGGATAGGGAATCGGTAACAGGCGTTACGAGCGGCTTCAGGGAGCTTGATAAGATGACGGCCGGGTTCCAGAAATCCGACCTTATCATAATTGCGGCCAGGCCGAGCATGGGCAAAACCGCCCTTGGCCTGAACATAACCAGAAATGCCGCAAAAGAGAGCGGGGTCCCCGTGGGCTTCTTTTCGCTGGAGATGAGCAAGGAGCAGCTTGCGATGCGGCTCCTGTGCGCAGAGGCCAGGGTGGATTCCCACAAAATCCGGTCCGGGTTTCTCAGCAGGCAGGAATGCGGCAAGCTCCTTCAGGCTGCCGGACTTTTTATGGACGTGCCGATATATATAGACGACACCCCCTCCATTTCGGCCCTGGAACTCAGGGCCAAGGCACGCAGAATGATGGCGGACCAGGGGCTTGGGCTCGTTGTTGTCGATTACCTTCAGCTTATGAGGGGCCGCGAGAACTCAGAACGCAGAGAGCAGGAAATATCGGAGATATCCCGCTCGCTCAAAGGCCTGGCGAAGGAATTGGATATACCGGTGATCGCCCTCGCTCAGTTGAACCGGAAAGTCGAAGAGCGAACGGACAAAAGGCCCATGTTGAGCGACCTTCGTGAAAGCGGCGCAATAGAGCAGGACGCTGACGTGATCGCATTTATCTATCGTGATGAAGTTTACACCAAGCAGGCATGCAAAGAACCGGGGGTCGCCGATATTATAATCGGCAAGCAGAGAAACGGCCCTACCGGTGAAGTTAAACTGGCGTACATAAGCACTTATACACGTTTTGAAAACCTTGCCCTCAGTCAATGAATTCGATCCGGAATTTCAAAGAGTTCAAATCAAATGAGAGATGATGCTTATTGGGATAAATCAGCCGAAACTCTAAGCAGGGACGGCATCGAAAAACTTCAGACCGGGCTTTTGAAATCAAGCCTGGAGCGTGCCGCCAAATCAAAATTCTACGCAGAAAGGTTCAAGGATATCGGTTTCGATGCAGAATCGGTATCCGGTCTAGCCGATCTTGGCCTGATTCCTTTTACTGAAAAAAAGGACCTCAGACTGAGCTATCCCTACGGGCTTTTGTGCGAGCCAAAGGACCGGCTCCTCAGGATGCACATCTCATCGGGAACCACCGGCCAGGCCGTAGCCGTTTTTTATACTAAAGCGGACCTTGAACTCTGGGCCGATTTGCTGGCCCGCTGCATGTACATGGCTGGAGCGCGCCCGGAGGATACCTTTCAGAACCTGAGCGGGTACGGGCTTTTTACGGGCGGTCTTGGCTTTCAGTATGGGGCCGAGCGCCTCGGCATGCTGACTATTCCCGCTGGTCCTGGCAACAGCAGGCGCCAGGTGCAGATGATGCGCGATTTTTCGACAAACGTCATCCACATTATACCCAGTTTCCTGCTCCGTCTCATGGACGTTATGAAGGAAATGGGGGTAGATCCGAAAAAAGAGCTGTCGCTGCGGCTTGCTTTTGTGGGGGCGGAACCTTATTCCGAAGAGGTCATGAGGCGGCTTGAGGACTTTTACGGCGTAAAGGTTTACAATAGTTATGGTCTCTCGGAGATGAACGGACCCGGCGTCGCTTTCGAATGTCCTTACCAGACCGGAATGCATATCTGGGAGGATGCCTATATCGCTGAAATTATCGATCCCAATACGCTAAAACCGGTGCCGGATGGACAATACGGCGAGCTTGTGATGACGACGCTAAAACGGGAGGCAATGCCCATACTGCGATACAGAACCAGGGACCTCACGCGGATATTGCCCGGAGAGTGCGGTTGCGGCCGTGTTCACAAGCGGATCGACCGTATCCGGGGCCGCACCGACGACATGTTTATAATAAAGGGAGTAAACATTTTTCCGATCCAGGTCGAGCAGGTCTTAATGAGTGTCCCCGAAGTCGGGAACAATTACCAGATCGTTCTTACCCGTGAAAACAATGTCGATGACATGGTCGTACGGGTCGAAGTGACCGACAGGGTATTTGTCGAGGATATGCGAGTGCTGGAGCGTATTAGAAAAAAAATCACTTATGAAATGAAAAACGAATTGCTGGTCACTCCGAAGGTGGACCTGGTGGAGCCCCACAGCCTGCCCGGAACCGAAGGAAAGGCATTGAGGCTTATCGATCAGCGGACGGTTTAAACCGTTCCAGGAGGAAAACATACGAGAATTATCGGCAACCTGACCGGGCTTAAGCCCGGTGTTCGCCGGCGCCTGGATAGCCTGGGCCGGCGCAAAGTTCCCGCACACCAGGTGATCTCGCCCGAACTCTCCCGTGACCTGGCTCACCTGTCCTTCGAATCCGGACGTCAGCTGGGATTGCTCATAGGCCGCGACGGCGGCGTCGAAACAGTAATCATCGGGGGCCCCGCATCTCTCTACATACCCGATCTGCCCAACAGCCGAGGCGGAAGGTGGCGCCTTCGCGGACTGCGGCTCGTGCACACTCACTTGCAGTCTGAACCACTTTCCCAGGAAGATCTTATGGACCTGGTGTTCCTGCGGCTGGACTGTATCGCGGCAGTCCTTGTGGACCAGCACGGCGGGGCCACGCAGCTCGAAGTTGCTCACATTCACCCCGGGATTGAAGACGGGTTGAGGGGCTGGGAGGTCCTTGAGCCTATTCCATGCCATGACCCGGACCTCGATTTTCAGTCCCTTGTCCGCGCCCTGGAAGATGAACTGGAGCGAAATCGGCTGGCCATTCCCTCTGCCAAACATGGAGAAGATAAGGCCATTTTGGTCAGCGTAACCGATGCCGACAGGCAAAGCGCGAAAAGCTCAATGGATGAACTGGTGGAACTTGCGCGCACGGGAGGAATTATCGCTGTCGATACAGTTATACAGAGGCAGCGGCAAAAAAATCCGAAGTATTTCATCGGCAAAGGCAAGTTGAGCGAAATCGTGCTAAGAGCGCTTCAATGCGGGGTCGATTTGCTTATATTCGACCATGAACTCAATCCTTCACAGGTTCGTGCGATAACGGACACTACGGAGCTTCGTGTAGTGGACAGGACCCAGCTCATCCTCGATATCTTTGCTCAACGGGCACAAAGCAGGGAAGGCAAGATTCAGGTCGAGATGGCGCAGCTCAAATATCTGCTCCCACGGCTGGGGGTAAAAGACGACGCGCTCTCCAGGCTTACCGGAGGCATTGGCGCCAGGGGACCGGGAGAGACCACCCTTGAGATCAACAGGCGCCGCACCAAGGACCGCATAGCTCAACTCGAAGACGACCTGCGCACCCTCAGCAAGAGAAGAACTCTCAGACGCACAAAGAGGACCCGGAAAGAAATGCCCATTATTTCGATCGTGGGGTATACGAACGCCGGTAAATCCACTTTGCTGAATTCTTTGACGCACAGCTCGGTTTTCGTCGAAAACAAGCTGTTTGCCACGCTTGACCCAATCAGCCGAAGGCTCCGGTTCCCGAAAGACTTCGAGGTCATAATAACCGATACCGTCGGTTTCATCAGGGACCTGCCAAAGGACCTGATGGAATCCTTTTCGGCCACCCTCGAGGAATTGCAGGACGCGGACCTGCTGCTTCACGTAATCGATATCAGCAACGATCAGTTCGAAGAGCAAATGGAAGCGGTGGGAAGGACCCTTGAAAAGCTGGAATTGCACACTAAGCCGGTAATAACGGTTTTCAACAAGATTGACCTTGTCCCCGCCGATTTTGTCGAGCGCAAAGTAAAAAGACACATGGGGATAGGGATATCGGCAATAAATCCGCGCACCCTCGAACCGCTCATCTTTGCCATGCAGGAAAGTGTGGCAGGCTTTATGGACAGGGAAGTGGGGAAAATAATAAATACTGGGGAATAGGTGATGGGTGATAGGTGGTAGGTGATAGGTGATAGGTCCGATTCCCCCATAACCCACAACCCATAACCCCTCACCTGTTTTTCAGTATCTTCTTAGCGTCTTCGACATCCTTTCCGATCTGAACAGCTAGTTCATCGGCGCCGGAAAAGCGCAGTTCGTCGCGAAGGCGGTCTATAAACCTGATTGTAATCTGCTTGCCGTAGATATCCTGGTTGAAATCAAAAAGATGCGCCTCAAGAGAGAGGTCGGTATCGCCGAAAGTCGGATTGTATCCCAGATTGGCTGCGCCTCCGTAGGTCTTGCCGTCCACTTCGGCCTCGATCGCATAGACGCCGGTTCTGGGCGATGTAAGAGCAGGCATTCGGATGTTGGCGGTCGGAAACCCGAGGGTGATCCCTCTTTTTCGGCCGGCAATCACTGCGCCGCTCACTTCGAAGTACCGTCCCAGGAGCTTATTGGCCTTACTGATATCGCCGCTTACGATCATGTGCCGGATGGCCGTGCTGCTAACGACCGTATCGTTAATCTTGATTCCGCTGACAGTATCCACCTTGAATCCGTGTTGATCGCCCAATTGCCTGAGAAAGGCGATGTTGCCCTCGCGGCTGTGCCCGAACCGGTAATCATGGCCGACAATAATCGCTTTGACGCCGATCTTTTCAACCAGAACGATCTCGACAAATTCGCGGGCGGACATCTGAGAGAATTCGTGATCGAAGGGAATCACAATCGTGGCGTCGATCCCGCAGGCCGCTATAAGATCGAGTTTTTTGCTGTGGGAAGTAATAAATGTCGGCGCTTTTTTGGGGAAAAGCACCTGTAGGGGATGCGGATCGAATGTCATCACGGCCGATTGGCCGTTGAGCTGTTCGGCCCATTGCTTTACTTTTTGAAAAAGCGCCTGGTGTCCCCTGTGGACCCCATCGAAATTGCCTATTGTGATTGCCGGGTTTTTGAGTTTGCCCTCGACGGCTTCTAATCCGTGAAACACCTGCATGCTGCTGAGAACCCTCCGGAAAGCATTTGAAACGCCTTGACAGGCGAAAAGAATTAGAATACGATATTTGGATTGTTTTAACAAGTACTTTGCCGAAGTGGCGGAACTGGTAGACGCGCTAGGTTCAGGGTCTAGTGGCTGTACGGCTGTCGGGGTTCGAGTCCCCGCTTCGGCACTTAAACGAAATGATTAGGGATTCAGTCTTAGGGCTGGGTCCCTTTTTTTCTTCCTGCGGCATTTGCATGGGCCGCAACCAAAAGACTTAAAGAGGCTGGAAAGATTCAAGTTTTGTAATCATATTTTGAGCAGAACGCTTCAAGCCGCCGAATGCGGATGTGAAGGGGCATCCAGAAAAAATCGGACGCCCCTCTGAAGAGTATGTATTCTACTTGTGTTCCACAATTTGTCCGGACAGTTCCTGGCAAAGAACGACCGCTGGTTCGAATCCAGTCGTCCCGATCAATTCTTCTATCCTCCGCGAATATTTATACCTTTTGGAATTGCTTGCTCAAAGAACTTTTGACCTCAACTTGTTGCGAAGATAACGACACAAATCAAACGAAGTCTAGTGCCTGTTCCTTTTATGCCGTAAGTTTCCCCTTGCTTAATTATGCCAGAATTGTCATATTTACGAAATGCTGGCTAAATCTTTAAAGCCCGTTGAATGGGTGGGCAGCAGCCGCAAAGATATGAAGGCCATGCCTGAAGACGTTCAGGATACTTTCGGCTTTGCCCTCTATCTTGCCCAGCTTGGCGAAAAACACCCCGACGCAAAACCCCTAAAGGGATTTACCGGCTCGGGAGTGCTGGAGATCGTCGAGGATTACAGCTCTGATACATACCGGGCCGTCTACACCGTCAGGTTTGCCGATGCCGTTTACGTTTTGCACGTATTTCAGAAAAAATCAAAGCATGGTATCGCCACACCGAAGGAAGAGATCGAGAAGGTTAAATCCCGCTTGAAAATAGTGGAAGAAATGCATGGCGGGAAGAGGAGTAAGCAGCATGAATGAAGAGACCGAAGCATATCACGGGAGCGGTAACGTATTTGCCGACCTTGGCCTGCCTGATGCCGAAGAGCGCCTTGCCAAGGCGGAGCTTGCCCGCCAGATTCTCAACATCATCACCAGGCGTCGCCTGACACAGGCCCAGGCTGCGGAACTCCTCGGTATAGACCAACCGAAGGTATCGGCCCTGACCAGGGGGAAACTATCCGGTTTTTCCATGGAACGCCTGTTCCATTTTCTAAATGCCCTTGGTCGTGATATTCAGATTACAGTCAAGCCAAAACCACGGTCACGGCAACAGGCCCATTTGAAGGTTACCGCCGCCTGATTTTTTAGCACATGTTGACCAATGAAAGACACTACGACCAACTATCGTCGAAGCCGCCTGGATTAGTGCTCGACCTTTCTTTTTATTCCGCGGTTAAAGAGTTCATTCGGTGTTCAAACCACAGTTTAAGAGAGAAAAGTCGCCAATCTGGGCCATTTTCCCCTTGAGTAGTCCCGCTTCGCCGTGGCCCGACCCAATGCCGCTAACTTAACGCAAGTTATTGACATTACTTGGTATTTAGAACACGGCAGCTGCCACCCTCTTAATCCCATTGAGCAACCCCAGCCAACAGAGCCACTAAACATCGAATTTTACCCCGCATCATTTTTCCAGTCATTTTTTTCTTGACAAATGTCAGTACTTAGTTCAGTAATACTCCATATATACTGATGTATATTGACCACAATATCAAGAGGGGGAAGCTTATGCAAACCGAGGAATTTAAGGACATTCTTCTTCAAGTACTTGAACTTCAACTCGAATATCAGCTGAGTGCTGTCAGGCAACTGCGGGGGAAAGTAGAGACCGAAGCAGCCCTTCCACCCAGACGGGGAAGAAGACGTCAGTCTTTGGTCGATCTGTCCGTCCAAATACTGACTGAGGAGCGCAAGCCACTCCATGTAGATGATCTTGTCCAACTGCTCCAGAAGCGCTTCGGCCGCCTCACAGACAGGGATGCCATTTCCAGCGCACTGGCAAAGAAAGCACGTGCGGGTATCATGTTTCGCCAAACCGCCCCCGCCACCTTTGCTCTTATAGATCTCGGGGAGGATAACCATGATAAAGCCTGATCTGCATCTGCTTGCAAAATGGCTTGATCCCGTCATCGTCTAGGCTCTAGACAAAAGGCGGAATTTGAAAAAAGAATGGCGCCGCAATCGCAAACTGGGGACTTTGGAGACCCTTTGGCTGATGCTGGCCGTCTCTTTGGACACTGCCCGGTCAAGCCTTCATGAAATTCTTCGACTGGCTACCGGAGAGCTCAATATAAGATGGTCTGTTTCTGTGCCGGCGTTTTGCAAGGCGCGTTCGCGTTTTTCCCCTGGAGGCGCTTTCATGGTTACATGGCCAACTGGTATCGCGGCTGCAAAAAGCTTGCGGGACTAAGCGCAGCCGTTGGCATGGGTTGCGCCTGCTTGCCGGCGACAAGACAAATCTGACCCTGCCCGAATCTCAGATCCCTTTAGAAACGTTTCGGTGCACACAAGGGATCGCGGGGATTGGGACCGATTGCCGTCGAGCTTTGCTGCCTGTTTGATCTAATCAGCCGTGCGCCCTTGCATTTCGTCTACGGCAAAGCATCCACCTCGGAACACAAACTCATTCCAAAACTCATCAGTCATCTCAAGAAGGGCGATTTACTATTGTTGGATTCGGGCTTTTATTACTGTGCCACTTTGCAAAGATCATGGCCCGGTCTGCCCACTTCATCATTCCCGCCAAGGAAAACCTGCGCCCCAAGGTGTCCGCAAATTGGCCGAGAGTGACTACCTCTGCGAAATAAAAGACTATCGCGAAAAAACAACCGTGACGCTGCGAGTAGTTTTCGTTCACCGAAACGGTTTTCGCCGAAGGCGCCTGGTAACCTCTCTTCTGGACCATATCGAGTTCCCCGCCTCGGAACTGGCCAGACTCTATCACATGCGTTGGGATATCGAGACATTCTACCGGGATTTTAAGTGCAGCCTCCGTGCAACCTCCTGGCATTGCCAAACGCCGGAGTCCTTTCACCGGGAACTGCACGTGCACATGATCGTGTGCTGCCTGATACGCATAGCGATGCTCGAAGGCAGTAAGCTCTGCAATCTTTCAGTCGGGCAGCTCAGTTTTACACGTGCTCTCACAGAGACACGGCTGTTTTTGAAAAAACTATTGGCGGCTGCTGAACCGTGTCTTTGGACTTCCATGTGGGTATCGCTTGTACACTGCTGCGCACGGTATCGAGTCAAGTATAAGCCTAACCGGCAATTTGCCAGGGACCAGCGGGAATACCGGAGAAAAACCCGCGGACTGGAAAAGCGGCGTTCGAAGCAGGGACTTAAGTACAAAAAGCCGTCCCTACTCTCTCAACCCGATACGCTTAAGGACTTGAAAGGACAGATATGTCTCTTAAGTTAGCGGCATTAGGTCAGACCCTTATTTCACTTAAGTAAAATTAGCGACAGTGTCCAGGAATCCATTTACCATATCGGTTATGATGGCCTGTGAACCCAGTTCCGATGTCTCCATTGCCGAGGAATCCATCTGCCGTATCTGTTGCGGTGGGCCTTCGCCCTGACCTTTCGGCAATGTGAGTGTGCATTTGCCTCAACGGCTGTCAAGCCCGAAAAGCTCCTCCGCCGCAATCAAATCACACGATCTTTCGATTATCGCGTTTGCAATCCCCTCGCTGTTGACACAACGAGAATAGACTGGCAATATTTCTGCACCACATATCATAGGAGATTTGAAGATGCCAAAAATTATTCTTATGAACCAGCCTACACCCCCCGGCGACACAGGGGTTATCCAAACCCTGTTCAGTGCAGCCGCCGACTTGCTTTTTCAACATTCTCCGAGCCATCCCTGCCAAAATAGCGACATTCGTGTGACTTACGGAGTCAAGGGGCCACACACCCGATGGAATGGGGACTGCTTGAAAGGATACGATGTTGATCTTGTAGCCGGGAACGATTATTGGTGTCAGCACTTATACCAGTTCAGCCATGAAATTCGCCATGTTTTTGCTCAACATCAGCAATCTCAGCATCCTAATCAATGGTTTGAGGAAAGCGCATGTGAAACGTCATCGCTTTACTGCATGAAGAAAATTGCTGCAATTTGGGCGGCAGCATCGAATCCTTATCATCAGCATTTCGACTCATATGCTGAGAATCTTATTAAATCCCCTGATCGAGCTTATAACGGTAGTCAGTTGCAACCGTGGCTCCAGAAATTTGGAATTGATCTCAGAAGGAATCCGGAAATCCGTTGCCTAAACGGCGTCGTGGCCAATAAGCTTTTAGATATGTATATGGCGGCTCCATCAAAGTGGGGAGCAGTAGAATTCCTGAATGCCAAACCTTGTTCTAGTGGAAATGACTCATTCCCAGAATACTTGGATAATTGGCAGTCAGCAACACCGAGTCATCTCCATACCGTAATCCAGCAAGTCAGGGCTATGTTCGTCTGAAAGAATGAAGTCCTTCCTATAGCTAACCAGTCGCATCAAAGAGATAAGACGGGGTCAGGGCTTGAAAAGGGAATATTAATCCTGAATTCAGTCCTCCGTCATCTGTCCGAGCATTTGGGTCCGCAATCCCGCCATGGCTGCAGATACTCTCCGAGAACTCAAGTGAAAAGGCCAAGAGAATCAATACGTGGTTTTGGGGCTTGACCTGAGTTTGCTTGGTTGATATACTCGGTAACGTATATTCGGTGAAGGATAATAAGATGACTGAATCTAAGAGAAAACTCTCGAACCCGTTGGCTTTAGCAGTGATGGTGCTTCTGTACGAGCGCCCGATGCACCCCTATGAGATGGCGGCGACACTGCGTGAGAGGAAAAAGGAAGAAAGCATAAAGCTCCGTTACGGCTCGCTCTACACAGTGATTGAACTCCTTGTGCGAGAAGGATTCATTTCGGCAAAAACGACTTCTCGTGAAGGGAACCGTCCCGAACGGACAATCTACGAGATCACGCTGGCCGGGGAAGGCGAGATTCGGGATTGGATGCGCGAAATTCTCAGCACTCCGGTCAAAGAGTACCCGCTATTTGAAGCGGGACTTTCGCTCCTTCCGGCTCTACCTCCTGATGAAGCATCCGATGTTCTTGAAACCCGCGTCGAGTTCCTGAAAAAAGACATTGAGCAGGTCAAGGACGGTCTTCACCAGGCGAAGGAGATGGGGCTTGCGCCGCTTTTTTCCATTGAATCGGAATACCGGCTTGCCGGTTTGGAAATGGAAAAAACCTTCGTGGAAAACCTGATCGTAAAAATCCGGGAAGACGGATGTGGTTACCTCGAAGAATGGAAAAAGTGGCACGAAGAGAAAATCCCAAAAAAGAAAAACGAAGAGTAAGGAGGAAGTTCAAATGTTTTTGTCTGAAGCAAAGCCGTACAAGGGAATCGGAATGGAAGGCGGGATAGCGGCTTGGTACGCGAAGATCACGCTCAAGGACATGGCGGAATTTCAAAAACTTGCAGATCGCCTTTCCAGGGAAACTCCTGAGAACAGCCGTATT
>CAVRZU010000179.1:0-10938 GCA_963725365.1 uncultured delta proteobacterium
GCCCCCATACAGGTCGGGAATGACCAGTGCGGTGGCGCACGTAAAACCCTCAAGGGTGCCAAGGGCAAACCAGAAAGCCGAACTGAGGAAAAAAAGCTTTGCAGTCCCGTTTTCTTCAACTTTTAGAAGTTGCACCAGCTTTTACCTCTAAACCGAATTGAGGAATTAAGAAATTGAGGAATTCAGGAATTTGCTCCTAACCCCCTCGCATCAGAGCCTGTCCGAATTGGAAACTGTTAGTGTCACATCCGGAGTTTCCGGATTGACACTAACTAAAAACTAAAAACTCAAAACTCTTTCAGTGATGACAGCCCAGGTAACAGTCGAGCTGCGCCTTTTTCTCCTGGTGGCATGTAATGCAGAAAACCATCTGAAAATCCACTCTGCGCAACCGGTCCATCGACGGAACATCACCATGACAGGTCAGACAGTCGATTTGCGCGATCATATGCGGATAATGCCTGAATTTTACAAAGTCCGGAACAAAGTAGATGCGGACCCAGGGCACCGGGACCTTTTGGTCCAGGTACTCTTGTTCTTTCACAATCTCCGGATGCATAGGAATGATGTATTTATGGCAAAAGAAACACTTTTCGACTTCGGGCAGTCCCGCATGTTCGCCACGCTCGACAAAAGGGTGGCAGAAGCGGCAGTTGATCTGTTTTACCCCGGCGTGTATCCGGTGGCTGAAATAGACCGGCTGTACCGGTCCGAGGTCCTGTTTCGGAAAAATGTAATACAGATATAGAACGGTTACCAGCAGCAGAACGGATGCCAAAAACCAACCAGCCCACCACATAGCTTCTTTTCTTGTCGCCTTGGTGCCTTCAGCCATTTTTTCCCAGTCGGATAAATTTCAGTGAAACTGTTAAACCCTGTCTCACGCCAGATGCACCTTCGCCTCTTCCGGTTCGAACGCCTCCGGCAGTTTGGGGTCTGAAACCGCCAGAACCGGGTACTTCTGCAAAAAGGAAAGGACACAGAAAGCAAAAAGGCCGAGCCATCCAACGGTTATCAGAATTTCGAAAATCCCCAGCGGCAGAGACTTGCTCTTCACAAGCGAAGGAGTCACCAGCAGGAATTTTTCCAGCCAGATCGCGATCAGAATCCAGACGGCCATTCCAGCCATAAGTAAAGGCTTCATCTTTATTTTTCGTATCAGCAACACAATGAAAGGGATGATGAAAAGAACTATCAGCACGGTCCACGCCAGTGCCGACCACGGGTCGTAGACAACACGCTGCAGCACGTACCGGGTCTCCTCGGGCAGATTGCCGTACCAGATGACCAAAAACTGAACATAGAAAAAATCCATACTGACCACGCAGAAGGCAAAAAGGAGCTTGCCGATATCGTGAAACTGCTTTTTTAAAATCGTTTTATCCATGCCCATCTTTTTTACCGCAAAAGTGGACAAAATAGCCAGCAATGCGAGCCCGGCATAGAAGGAAACCACGAAGTAATAAGCCCCGAAAAGCGTGGAGAGCCACTCCGGGTTGAGCGACATTATCATGTCGAACGACACCAGCGTCATGATGAACGCATAGAGGATGATGTATGCTACCGAAAAGGTGGCCTGAGCGCTCAGGCGCTCTGCATTGCCGCCGGTTGTCCCCTTCATAAACTCCAGGTCGCTTTTTACGGAATTGTAGACGACCAGGGCCGCCGCAAGAGCCAGCGCAAGCAGTCCGATGCCCTCGCGCGCGAAGAAAAAGGGCGTGTTGAGCCACGGAGCTTTGTGCTCATCCGGATTGAGCACCCACCAGAAAACGTCCGCCCTTGCGAGGAAAAGAGGCAAAAGCGCAATGAAAGACACGGGCAAAAAAAAGATTACCGACTCCGACAATCGCTTCACCGGCCTTCCCCAGGTCGCGTTGGTCGCAACAAGAACCGGGGAGAGCAGGAAAGTTCCGAACCCAAGGCCTGTCCAATAAACATAGTTGGTCAGGTAAGCGGACCAGGCCCTTTTGGCGTCGCCCCCGAAGAGCTGGTAGACAAAGGCGGCCGCTCCCACAACAAACAGGAGCAGGCTCAACGTTTTGAGTGCCCCCCAGTTAACCGATTTTTTGGATTGCTCGATTTCCTCGTACATCTCACTCTTCAATTTCACGGACCTCCTCGGCCCCTGTGTTCTTCAATATGCTCGAAATTCGCTCGCGATCTGTCTCCGTGCAATAAACCAGAATTCCGAAACGGTCCTGGCTGAAGCGCTTGTCATAATGGACGGGGAGGCGCCTCCTCGGCATCCTGTTGAGATAGAGCCAACCTCCCATCGTGAAAAACACGGCTATCAGGATGAAAAACTCGAAAGCCGGAATAACTACCGGTATTATCCCGATAGGGGGCTTGCCGCCCACTATGAAATACCATTGGGACTCCGTGAACCAGGCAAGAGAAATCCCGGTCAAAAGCCCAACGATAGCTCCCGTAAGCGTGAAGAAGCGTCCTGGCCCCAGGACAGGCTCGTTAAGCGCTTCCCCGATTTCCTCAACCCGCATCGGGGAATATACCGCCCCAATAGGGACCTTTTCCTTTCTCAGGTCCTCAACAGCCGAAACAACTTCATCCAGGTATGCGAAAATGCCAAGCAGAGCAGGCTTTTTAGCCATCGAGTCTCCCTCTCACTTATTCCTGGCCGGCACCGGTATTGCCTCCTTAACCTCCGTAAGGGCGATCGTGGGCAAAAACTTGGCAAAAAGGAGGAACAGGAAGAAAAAAAGACTGAAGGAGCCGATTAGAATGCCCCATTCAGTTACGGACGGGTACTTGTAGACCCCCCATGAGTAAGGATCGTATTCATGGGCCTCCGACCCTACGATGATGACCAGCCGTTCCATCCACATCCCAATGAGCACCAGTATCCCTATGGAGAACAGGGCAGGTATGTTGGTCCTGACTTTTTTGAAAAACAGGGCTATCGGAACGACGGCATTACAGATGATCATCATCCAGAAGCACCAGGAATAGTAGCCGGTCATTCGCCACATGAACTGGGCCTCTTCGGCCTTTTCGCCGCTGTACCACGCCAGGAAATGTTCGACGATGTAGGAGTATCCTACGATAAGCCCGGTCAGGATTATGGTTTTGCCTATTTCTTCGAGCACTTTGAGTGTTACCAGGTTTTCGAACTTGTAAATCTTTCGCATGGGGATGAGAAGCACGAGCACCATTGCGAGCCCGGAATGAATAGCGCCCGCTACGAAGTAAGGGGCGAAAATCGTGCTGTGCCATCCCGGGACGACGCCCAGGGCAAAGTCCCAGGATACAACGCTGTGAACGGAAATGACGAGCGGGGTGGCCAATGCTGCAAATAGAAGGTAAGCAGTCCCGTAATTTTTCCACGCCTTGCTCGAACCACTCCAACCAAGCGAGAAAAAGCCGTATATCCTGTTCTTTATGCCAGTGGTGCGGTCCCTGATTGTGGCAAGGTCCGGGATCATGCCCGTGTACCAAAAAAGAAAACTTACCGTTAGATACGTTGAGACTGCCACTACGTCATAAACCAGGGGCGATTGGAAATTGGGCCAGAGGTTTCGCTGGTTGGGGTACGGAATTATCCAGTACACCAGCCACACTCGCCCCAGGTGAATGAGCGGAAACATCCCGGCTATTATTACCGCGAAAAGGGTTATCGCTTCGGAACTCCTGGAAATCGTGGTCCTCCAGGATGCGCGAAACAAAAACAGGATTGCGGAAATAAGGGTCCCGGAATGAGCGATACCGACCCAGAATACAAAATTGACCAGGTAGGTGCCCCACATGGCGGGGTGGAGGATGTTTGCCGACCCCAGGCCGGTTGCGATCTGGTAGGCCCAGGAATAAGCGCCGACCAGAACGCCCATCCCGGTAACGGCCAGCCAAATCCAGTAAACGCGGCCGGGGGTCCACATAGCCCCCAGTATCTGATCGTCCACCGCGCCATAAGTGGTCAGATTCTGCGGCCCGGCCGCCTTGGTCACCCCATGTGAAACCGTCGCCATAGTTCAGGTCCCCGTAAACCTTTATACAGGGTGGGCGCCGTTTTATCGCGACCCACCCGCCTTAGCGATCAAACCGTAATTGTCTGAGTAACCCTTTTGAGATAAATCACAGCAGGCTTGGTATTAAGGTGCACAAACACCTGGTAAGCCCTGACGTCGTTGATCAGCTTCGATACCCGGCTGTCCGGATCGACCAGGCTGCCGAAGATGAGGGCGCCGGTCGGACAAGTCTGCGCGCAGGCGGTCGTAAAGTCGCCGTCGCGCACTTTGCGGCCTTTTGCTGTGGCGTCCAGTTTTGCCTCTATGATCCGCTGGACACAGAAGGAGCATTTTTCCATTACGCCCTTTTGTCTCACCGTAACATCCGGATTTAACTGCCATTTGAGCGGTTCTGGCCGGGTGAAGGTGTACCAGTTGAAGCGCCGCACTTTGTAAGGATCGTTTTGAGAACAGAATCGCGTTCCGAAACAGCGATTGTAAATCTGGTTGTTGAGCCCTTCCACGCTGTGGTGAGGAGCGTAGATCGGGCATACGTACTCACAGGGCGCGTTGTCACATTGCTGGCAAAGCATTATCAGCCACTTGGCTCCCTTTTTGTCATCGTTGAAATATCGCTGGACCCTTATCCAGGACATCTCGCGGCCCCTGAGCACCTGTTCCCGTTTCACAACCGCGACATTGTTTTCCGAATAGCACCCGGCAACACAGGCGCCGCAGCCGATGCAGCGATCCAGGTCCACTACCATTGCCCAGCGATAGTCCTTGTACATTTGAGGCGGATAGAAATCCTTGGACTCCTGGTAGCCCTGCGGCATCGGGTAATCGATGTATGGTTTTTCTCCCGCCGCCGCCATTCTGTTTCGCTCTTCCAGGGAAATTGTCTGCGCAATGTTGCGGTCGTGCTGAAAGTAGCTTCCGTCTGTATGGGCGATATCGAACCTTTCACCCGTTTTTTCGATTGTCAGATTTAGCTCGTGACGCAGGATGGCGCCTGAAACCGGGTCCAGATCGGGGCCAAGCAGTTCGAAAGGATTTGCAGGAAGCCCGCTTGCAAATCTTCCGAAGTTGTGGTGTCCCTGCCCCACAGGTATGGCAGCGACGCCTTCCGGCACCGTGTAGATTGGTAGGGCCGGTATCCGGATAGTCCCATGGTCCGTTTTCAGACTGAGAAGCTCTCCCTTTTCCAGGTTCAATTTCCTGGCGGTCTCCGGATGAATCTCCACCCATCCCCCCCAGGTCGTCTGCGTCATCGGGTCGGGAATTTCCTGTACCCACAAGTGGTTGGCCATTCTTCCGTCAAAAAACTGTACGGTCGGGTAGATGACCAGCGGAAGGGCGGCTGCTGAATTTTGCTCCGGGTAGGGAAAATTAAATGACGGCACAGGCATGGAAAGCGCCGGGGCTGCTCCGGTTTGTTCGGGCCAGTACCCGCCCTGCATGACCAACTTCTGCCAGAACGGGTCGAAGTTTTCGATCCCGGCCTCGGCCGATATGCGCGTCCAGTAGCCCTGCATCGCTTCGTAGAAATCCTTGAAGGGAAAGCTCTGTTCTCCCTTTACCTTTTTCCCGGTGGATATCAGGATGTCTCCCATGTGCTTCGTGTTGAAAACAGGTCCCATCACCGGCTGTAAGAACCCGGTCACTCCCTTTCGTGGAGAGTAATCACCCCAGGACTCGAAACTGTAATGGCTGGGCAGCACCAGGTGGGCCAGTGCTGCTGTTTCGTCGATGGCCGGAGAAAATGAAACCACGAAAGGCACCGACTTCATCGCCCCGGCAAAATCCCAGGATTTCGGGAGCGAGAAAACCGGATTTGCTCCCTTGAAAATCAAAACGTCAATTTCCCCCGAGCGCATCCGGTTGACGAGGATTTTGATTTCATCGGCCCTGGCGGCCAGGGTATAGGAAGATTCTCTGTTGAAATCGATGGCTGAAAGGGATGCTTGCTTGAGAGTGCAGAGCAGATTTGCGGCCATAGCCGTTTCGGTGGCATTGGGCAGACACTGGGAAAGGCCTTCTGCGATAGCGAGCGGGCGATCGGCGGCCGCGAACCTTTTTGCGACGGATTCAATTAGATTCGGATCGCAGCCGGCTGTTGCGGCTGCCTTGTCAACGGGCCAGTTGACTACCATAGCTGCAAGCGCCGCCCTGCGATCGGCAGGCAATCCGGAAACGAGATTATTGTCAAGAATTGCCCGAATTATTCCCAGCCCTACGGCATATTCCGTTCCGGGGCGGGTAGGGAATCCACAGGTCTGCATTGTTTGCCGTCATGGAAAGACGAGGTCCAACGAAGACGAAGGTATTCTTCCTCTTACCGCTGATTGGATGAAAGGAACCGTACTGGCGGGCAAATTCGAGATTGGATATCCAGGTTTCGAGAAAGCCGGCGTTAAAAGAGATGAGAAAATCGAGTTCATCCAACCGGTAGGCCGGAATGGCATCGCGGCCAAAAACAACCTGGTTGGCCTTTCTCAAAGGCTCGTAGGACCAGGGTTCATATATAATGTGGCCGTTTTTCTGGCCCATTTCATTTAGCCACATCCCTGTCAAATCACTCAACGACCCGGTGATCAGGTCGGTCATGACCACGATTCGGCCGTTGCCGCCCTTGCTCACAGCTTCGGATAATTTCGCGGCCAAAACGGCCTCGCCCTGATCCCAGGTGATTGTATCGAATCCGCCGGCCGCGTTTAGCTGCATCGGACCGTGGAACCGGTCGGGGTTGTAGAGGCCGTGCAGCGAAGCTTGTCCACGCATGCAGAGCTTGCCTCCGCTGACCGGGTGTGCGGGGTTGCCCTCGACTTTGACTATGCGAGCCTCACGATTTTTGGCCAGCATTCCGCAGCCCGCCGGACACTCGCGGCACGTCGTTGCGTAATACACGCTCTTTCCCGGGACGACGTCCTCAGGAGGGCTGATGAAAGGAATCAGATAACGCTGGGACGGCTCTCCGCAGCCGTAAAGCACAGCTCCCGTTCCTGCAATTCCGAATAGTTTGAGAAAGTCCCGGCGGCATAGATCCGGCATTTGCAAAAGCCCCGCAATCTCAAAAAAGCAGATGAATAAGTGAAACGGAAAGACTCCGTTGGCCCGCTGAGCTTTCCTCTCCAAAAGCGCAAAAATCAAAGAGTAGCGAAAAAATAGTCACAAGAAGGCCGCAGTCAGCGGCACTCTTGTGCGACAAAATAACACTGCGGGCTGTAATTACAATAGTTCAAAGATAGATTCTTAAAAGCGTGGGGAGCTGCGCCCCCCCCTTCGCCGCTACGCGGCTCACTGTGGCGTTGCGGAGGAGCCTGCGGTGCTTTTCCATTCAGTCTCCGTCCTCAGCAGCCAGTCCTGTATTACTTCTCTTCCTTATCTTGCGCCTTCGTATGTTTTTTGTGCGCCATACAGTTCATGCATTTGTGTCCCATTTTCATCATGTGCTCCTGCATCTCTTTTCTCTGCGCCACCATTTCCTTAATCACATCCGCCATTGCTTCCACCTTCTTATCACCCGTCGCGGCGTCCATGGCTGCCACTTTTGCGTCAAGCCTGGCGTTCATCTCTTTCATCATCTTGTGGTGTTCGCCCATCTTGTGGTCGCAGTGTTTTTTCATCATCTTTTGGTCCGGCGCACTCTTCTGCTGCTCAAGGGCCTGGTCTCCGGGCCCGGGGCCTTTGTCCTGCTGGGCAAACGAGGCGCACGGCATCATAAGAAAAGACAAAGAGATCAAGAACATCAGCGTTTTTTTCATAAAACTCTCCTTTTCATTTTTAAACTCACCATTCACTTTCCACTGTTCACTTTATTTGCGCTTTTTTCAGATCGGCGACTATGACCGTAACATTCTCCGGGGCTATATATTTTTTTGCCACCCCGAGGATCTCCTCCGAGGTCACCGCATTTATCAGGGAGGGGTATCTGTCGGGATAATCGAAGCCGAGTCCATAGAATTGAATTTGGGCCAGAAATTTTGCATAATCGATTTGCTGGCTGTACTTTAAAGGGAAATTGCCTGTCAAAAATTTCTTTGCAGCCTGTAGTTCCGCTTCGGAAACCGGTTCGTGCCGGAGCCGCTCCAACTCCTTTCTGGCAAGCGCAATAGACTCTTTGGCCGACGAATCCTTGGTCTGGATAATAACCCGGAAAGACCCCGCATGCTTGCGGGCTTCCGGGTAGCTTTCAACAGCGTAGGCAAGTCCTTTTTTAATGCGTAATTCGACCATGAGCCGACTGGACAGGTCCCCCGAACCCAGGATCTGGTTCAAAACCTGAAAGGAATAATAATCCGGGCTGGCCCTTTCCATGGCTGGGCAGCCGAGCATGATCGTCGCTTGCGACACGGGTTTATCAATGGCGACGTTGACCACTCCTTCGGCGAATTCCACCCGGGAAGGTGTTTCAGAAATTCCTGCGGCTTCCCATTCTACCAGTTTGGGAACGATAATGTCTTTGACTTCCCGGAGGGTTATGTCCCCTCCAATCACCAGGATTGAATTGTTTGGCCGGTAAAATGAAGAGTAAAAACTGGAAAGTTCCGTGGTCCCAATTTCGGCGACTGATTTTTCCGTACCCTCTACGGGGGAGGCGTAGGGATTATCCACGAAAAGCGCCCTGTTGAAAGCCTTGTTCGCAACCTCGATGGGATCGTCCTCTTTTGAGCGCAGCGATCCGATTATGTCATCTTTCTGTCCGTCCACATCGGCTGAGGGGAAAGTTGGATGGATGATAACTTCCGTAAAGAGACCCAATCCGGCGTCAAGGTCCTTTTTGAGCACTTGCATGCCGACCATGGCGAAGTCCCTGGTGCAATCCGCATCCAGAGACGCCCCAATGAAGTCAAGCCGCTTATTTATCTCATCGAATGAAAGAGACCGGGTTCCGAGCAGAATAGACTTGGCCGTCAGGTTTGCCAGACCTTTCATCTCCTGCGGATCTTGCCAGGAACCGGCAGACACCAGCAATTCAAGGGTTACGGCCGGAATCGAATGCTCTTCGAACACGATCAGCTTCAGGTGGTTGGGCAATTCGATCATCTCGGCCTTCGGCATCGCCAGGCAGCAGGCGCCCGTGAGCAGAGGCACTATCAATCCCAGAATAAACACTATGAAGTGCTTTTTCACATTCATGGCAAGCGCTCGTATTTCGTGCGTGAATTCAGCAATCGGGGGTTTTTGTTTTTCACTGTTCACCGCGAGGCCCGATACCTGATGCTCCGTTGTTTGATGCCTCCTCCTGAAGGCTGGGGTACGTCCTCAGAGGACGGCTTCGATGGACTCAGAATGCCGACAGTGCGGTTTTGCGCCGTGAAGTACCTGGAGGCAACCCGTTGAATATCCTGCGGTGTAACGCTCCGGATCGATGGAACGTATGCGTTGATAGCCGACCAGTCAAGAGCCGTTTCATACTCGCCAAGCTTCTCCCCCATGGATTCGATGGATTCCTGGTCAAAGACAAAGGATGCCTCCAATTGGTTTTTAGCCTTCTCCAGTTCCCGAGCCCCCAAGGGGCCCGTTTTGAGAAGCTCGAGTTCTTCATAGACCGCCTGCTCTATTTCTTTGGGGTCCTTTCCAGGAAGAAAGGAGCAGGAAATATAAAAAAGCCCCGGGTCTTGGGAAGTCAGACTGTAGTTGACGGATGAGTCCAGCACGAGCGCTTTTCCGCGCAACAGGTGGTCATAGAGTCTGGAACTCTTCCCCTGGGCTAGAATGGCCTTTATGACCTCCAAAACGTAACTGTCCTCGCTCCTAAGGTTGGGAACATGCCAGCCGACCACCAGGGATCCTACCTGGGCCGGGTGTTCGACAATAACTCTTCTTTCTCCCGGTTGGCGGGGGTCCTCAATGAAAAGCCGCTGGGCGGCCGTGCCGGCAGGGATTTTTCCGAAAGTCTCTTCCAGCCGCAGTAAAAGGTCTTTCTTCTTGAAGTCCCCGGTTACCACGATGAAAGCGTTGGCAGGGTTGTAGTAGCGCGAGTAAAAAGCCTTTACGTCATCTATCGTCAGCCTCTCGATATCCTGTGCCCATCCAATAACAGGCCAATGGTACGGTTGAGACTGGTACGCAGCGGCCTCCAACTGCTCCAGCAGAAAAGACTGCGGGTCGTCATCGACGCGCATTCGCCTCTCTTCGAGAACTACCATCCTCTCCGTTCGAAAATCGCTTTCCCTGAGGACCAGGTTGCTCATGCGGTCGGACTCAAAATCGATGGGCACAGCTATGCTGTTTGAAGCAAGGGATTCGAAAAAATAAGTAAAGTCATGGGATGTGGATGCGTTTTGCTCTCCCCCCAGTTCATAGAATGCCCTGACGAACTGCTCACCGCTCACCTTCGCGGTCCCTTTGAACATCATGTGCTCGAGCATGTGGGCTAACCCGGTTTTGCCCGTTATTTCATCGCGCGCCCCAGCCCGGTACCAGACCTGGAAGGATACAATCGGAGCTTTGTGGTTTTCCAGCATAATGACTTTGAGGCCGTTAGAAAGCCGGACTTCCGAAATGTCTTTGGAGAACTCACCCGAGGAAAGAGCGGGAAACAGCAACAATGCGGCAATCAGCACGAAAATGAGCGGTGCTTTCAAGGAAACCGACCTCCTCGTAAAACAGAGTTGCTTTGAAATTGGGTGCTTTGGGAGGGCATAAAGACCTTCCCTACTGAAAGAATACCATAGTAGTGAGCTTTCATGCCACAATCACCATAAGTCCTTCCGCCTCAAAAGCAATGAGTGTTCTCCTGAATTTAGAGCAATGATTGAATTGAGCCACTCGATACCTTATCTTTTGAAATCGCGTGAAGAAACTCAATGTGACCCGGGAGGGGAATTCAAATGCCTGACATGGAACTCAGCCACGAAGAACTTGCCCAACAGGACGGTAAGGAAGGACGGCCCGTTTACATCGCCTATGAAGGTAAAATCTATGACGTAAGCCTGAGCAAGTTGTGGAAAACAGGCACCCATATGAACCGCCA
>CAVRZU010000180.1:0-10911 GCA_963725365.1 uncultured delta proteobacterium
CCCTTGCCAAAACCAGGTCCAGGACCTCGATGGCCTCCTCGCACCGGCCCATATCGTTGAGCGTAAGTCCCTTGAGTTGCAGAGCCGTCAAATTCAGCGGTCTAAGGGACAGATCCTTATCGCAGCAATATACAGCCTCTGCAAGGAGTCCTTTTTCGACCAGCCGCTTTGCCCCTTCCATCCAGGTTATATTATCTGCGGGGGCCACCCCGAGGACTTTCATCATCACTGCTTCATATGTTTCTTCCACCGCGCGCTTGCCTGTGACCGCCACAGGCACTCCATGTCCGGGAAGCACATGAACGATCTTCCTCTTCATGATTTCTCTAAGCCCGAACAAATAGTGCTCCAAATCGCCTCCGGCGTTTTGATCCGCATCCTCCATAGCATCGGCCAGTACGGTGTCTCCCGTTAAGATCGTTCCGGTCGGTTCGTGATAAAGGGATATACTGTCAATAGTGTGGCCGGGAGTATGGATCACTTCCCACTCAAAGCCGCTCAACTCAAGGGTTTCTCCACCCGTTAGTTCCCTTGGTGGAAATCCTGCGTCGGTGGTAAGCTTTTTGAACTCCTGCGGACCGGCTGCATGCATAATGATTTCGACTTGTTTGCTTTCCATTATGGGTGGAAATCTCAACATTTCGAAAAGTCCCATACAATGGTCGCGGTGTCCGTGCGTGAGCACGACCTTCTTTATATCCAGAAGATTAAATCCGAGCTTCTCGATGTCAGGGAATATGGTGTAATCATTGCCGGGGTTGACCAGAGTGAGGTAATCGCCCGCGAGCAGATACGCGTTGCTGGAATGATGGTATCCAATAAGAAACCGGCTGTTTGCAAATACCGGATGCGATACTTTCAAAATCTCACCGATCTGAAGCCAGCCGGGGTGTGCAGGTTCTTCCTGCGGCCTGTACCCTTCCGCTGCCTGGGGGGGAATGTTCCGGGTTGATTCCAGCCCGCCGTCTTCAGGCTTATTTGTCATTTCTTTTTCCCTTAGTGAAAATAGCGAAAATAGCGTCAGTCATCTTTTAATTTTTGCCTTGTTGGCGTCTCCCGGGCCATGACGAAAGCAAAAGTGAAAAAGTCCTGCCTTTTTACTTCTGCCTAATCACAGCCTAGGAGAGGCGGTTCATCTCATTAGAATGGTTGAAGACTACCCGATGTAATCAAGCGTGTAGCTCAATTTCATCTTGTCTTCGGGCCACCATTTTTTGCTGATTTTTTCCTGACCGGGATAAACGTCTTTGCCGTCTATCTTGTCGATCATCAATTCGATGAAATGGAATTCCGTGAGCTTGTGCTTTTTTATCACATCGCTCGGAAGCACCACGGCAAGGCCGGTTTCCTTGGAGCACTCCCATTCGAATGTTTCGTTGGGAGCCGTTACCTCTTCCCCGGTTTTGCCAGAGTAAACCTTGAGAAGCCTCCCTTCAACCTTCATCTTCGGCTGCATCTTGAATTCATCATACAGTTGGTCTGATATATGCCACCAACAGGCCCTGGCATTGGCGGCCACATAAGCTTTTACAAGCATTGGGTCGAAGCCGCATACCACCACACGGCATTTCTCCGGCATAGCTAAGCCTCCTTCCTGCTTTCATCGGTTTGCGCTTTGCTCAACTGGACGCGAAGATCCTCAACCTGGCTGAAGCAATAACTCATGAATTCTCTGGCTTCGGCTTCATTGAGGTTATCCGTATCAAACAGCCTTCTGATATAGGGATAAATGTGGGTTTGAATCTCCTCTGTGAATTCGAGGAGCACGTGATCGTTATCCCCGTCCGGGGATGCCCAGCTCAGAAAACCGGTCTTCCAGTTGTTGAGCATACTCCTGAGAACATCGAGTTCCTCAGAGACATTTTTTTTCATGCTAGGCCTTCTTTTTGATGTCATAGGCGAAGCATTTCTTCACCACGTTGAAATCAGCCACACACCAGTAATGGGGCCAGTGAATCTTCTTGCACCAGCCGATAATGTCTGCAGGCGGGAACTTGGAGCCTTGAAGGACCGGCTTCAGGTGCTTGCACTGCCAGCATATATGGTCACTCTGTTTTTCCGGGACCAGAACAGTGTCCAGGAATTCCTGTGGCGTCAACTCTTGCGACATGCAACACTCCTTTCTAGAGCTACCAGTCTTTGACCTCGCCTGCGGCCAGCTTCTTCTGGTATTCCTCCCAGACCTCGGGAGCCAGTTTCTGAATATCCCAGTTGAAAGGGAAGCTTCCCGCCAAACCTGCGGAGGGCGTCTGCGGACGCCACCCGCGAACCGGGCGGCCTCTGATGCTGAATTTCACCCTGTCGGCGACTCCCAGCAATTTAGCTCTGGGAATGCACTGGAATGGCCTGGTCCTGCCTTCCACACCCGGTCTATAGTTGGAATAGCCGTCATAAGGCTTGTCTGCGTAGAGGGGCGAGGTGTCCGGCTTCTCACCGGGTTTTTCCTTCGGGTCCCTTGTACATAAAGCCCTGAATCATGTGAATGTAATAGACCGTGCCGCACTCCGCGCAGTTGATCTTGCCTTCCCAGTTCCAGAAGCAGTAAGGGTCAAGGTAGTTGATCGTGTCACATGGCTTTCCATCCACTTCTTTTTTGCACCAAATGATGTCACACACGGGCGCCTCCTCCTATATGTAGGCCTTCTTGTACCATTCTTCAATTTTGGTCAGCGGAACACCCAGCATGTCGCGATAGATCTTCTTGTTATCCGCACCTACCGGACGCCAGTGCCAGTTTATCCTTCTCGGGGTCTTTTCCATCAAACCGGTGCTGTAGCCGCCATGGACCACCATATCGCCGAACAACGGATCTTCCATCCAACGGACAGTGCCTCTCTCACGGTAATGTTGGCTCTCGTAAACCTCCCTGTCGTTTCGAACGGGTTCGGCCAAGATGCCTGCATCGGACAGGACCTTTGCCACCTGAGACCTGCTCTTGTCTGCTGCCCAGTCTTGAAGCGCATTGTAAATCTCTAACTGGGCTTCGCCTTCGCACCTTGTCCTTGTGAACCTTGTATTTTTCGTAGAGTGCCTTGAGGCCGGTTATGACGCACAGTTCCTTGAAGTCTTGATCCTGGAAGGCGCTGACCATTACATACCTGGCATCGTGTTTGTCCTGAGGATTGTCTGCATCCGGGAAATCGGACTTGCCGCACAAAATAATGCCGTGCACGGCGAGTTGGGTGTCCCAGTTGCCCCAGCGCTGGCGGACGATGCCGAACTTGCCGTACATGGTCGTGGTATGACCGAGTATTCTGGTCGGCACCTGCACCTGCGAAAACTCTATCATGGTGCCCAGCCCGGTCTTTCGGCGATGGTGTATGGCCGCCATGATGGATGCGGTGATAAGGTTGCCCAACTCCAGTAGATGACCCAGTTGGTGCACTTGAACAATGCCCGCCCATGTACTCGTGCATGCCGGTTATCGAAGCGAGTCCGGCGTGGGCCTGGCCCAGGATATCGTAGGAACCGCCAAATACTTTGGGACCGTAGCCGAAACCGCCGCCCCAAACGTAAATGAACCGGGGGTTGATTTCACTAAGGTAGCGGTAACTCATCTTCCATTTGTCCAGGGTGCCCGGCCGGTAAAGCTCTGTGAGTCCATCGGATTTTCTGACCAGCGAGTAGAAATGCTCGATCATCTCCGGGACATGGTAGTCCATCGTCAAAAAATACTTGTTGGGGTTGGCATTTACGTACCCAAGGCCTGTACCGGTCATGGGACGGGTGTCGTGTAGAGGATAGAGATAGACCTCGTTGAAAGGAGAGGTGTGCCGCATGGCGTCACCCATCCTCGGCATCTCGATCTTAATGACCTCGGCGCCCAGTTCGGCAAGGTTGGCCACAGCGTGCGGCGTGAAGATATACATCGTGCAGCTGAGCCACCGAAGCCCGTTAAGCGCCTTGGGCTTGGTATGTTCGTTGCCCACATCGAAGAGCTTCTTACAGTACTCCTCATAGGGCATTTTGAACTCGTCCATCTCACCTTTGCTCTTGGGGCCTGGCAGGTCTTCCACGCGTGTTACTCTTGGGTCTTGCGCCATTATATCACCCCCTTTTGCTTCATTTCATTCACCGTTGTCTGGCCCATTCCCATCCACTTTAGATAGATCTCGTAGTTGTCAAAGCCGATGTCCCTGCCCATCCACTTGCACCGGGCAGGGGCGCGAAGCTGGTAGGAGCCCGGGCTCGAAGCGATCAGCAACGGGCCGTAATCGGTCTCGTGCACATAGACCCAGGGCCGATACTTGAAGTGGGGAAACTCGCAGACCTCATCGATGTAGAGAACCGGCCCGGCGGCAAGCTGGTACTCGAGCAGCTTGGTTTCGGCTTCCACCCGGTTGGTGTCTCTGAGCCAGCGCGTGGTCAGGGTGTAGGTCTTTATAAGGGCGTGCATTGCGTTTCTGGCAGCCATTTCCTTGAGAAGGGGATCCTCATGGATCAGCCTGCCGAACTGGGTGTATTCACGCTCAAGGCAAAATCCTATGTTATACCAGAGCTTGTCGGTCTGGCCGCCGATCATCATATACCCGTCTTTGCAGGGGTTCCAGGCATACTGGTTGAGGCATGGGTCCCAGCCGCCCGTACGGGCCTTGATACTGGCGTTGAAACCGTACCAGGTAATGTCGAAGTCCAGAATGTCCATCAAAGTTTCGGCGCCGGTTTCCTCGATCATCTGTCCCGAGCCGCCTAACTCGTCTCTCCAGTAAAGAGCCGCAGTTGAATTAATGAACGCCTGCGCCCCGGCAACATAGTCGGCAAGCCAAACCCCCGAACGGGTAGGATCCCCGCCTTTACCGCGAGGAAGAAGGTCCTGGGAAAACCCGGTGTTCGTGAATCCAGGAATTTGCGGCGCTGGCAAAAGGTTCGATCATCCACTGGCCGAACTTGGACTGCTTGTCTTTCCAGGGACCCCATTGGCCGAGCATCCCGATCCAGACATAGACCAACCTGGGGTTGCATTCCTTGAGTTGGCGATATCCGATTCCGAGATTATCCATGTAACCGGGGGGCATCCCGTCCAGAAGGACATCGACGTTGCACGCCATTTTCCTGAAAATTTCCTGCCCTTCCGGGGTCTCGACATCGAGGGTTATGCAGTGAGTGTTGACCGTCTCATTTACGAACTCCATACCGCATTTTTCTCCGGAGTCCTTATTCTGGAGCAGATATCTCCTCCCGGCCAAACGGAGTGAGCTTCCTCAAAGGATCCCCTGTGGGCGGTTCGATCGGAAACCACCTCGGCCCCGGATTCGCCATAAAGAGAGGCGCAGAACTTGTGGCCAAGCCTCCAAAGACCTATGTCGAGAACTCTGTATTGCGCGAGGGCCTCTTCCTTTCCGTACCGCTTTTCGAATCTTAGATTATCCTCGGACCAATTACAGAACTCCAGCGCCTTCCTTCGCTCGTAGATCGGCTTGACCTGCTCGTAAGTAGGCGGCGGAGTCACCGGGTATGGCCTTACATCCAGATCCATCAGGCCTATGGTATCGGCCCGGCTGTTTATCTCTATCTCTCGCTTTTCCGGCATCTTTTGACCTCCCTAGTTCGTGGCGGCCTCTGCTTTCCGAGTTCATAAAGCGATGGCCTTCGTTCAGCGGCGCCACTTGGTTTAGCAACCAGCCTGGCTCCGTGATTTGCCCGTAAAGGGGCAAAAATCCTCTCGTCAAAGACCCAGAACTCATAATGGGAAATTGCGGCCCCCTACCACCTCCTCTCGCTCCATTTTCTGAACATTTGTTATACGGTCGATGTAGATAAAAAAAGAGCAGGATCGGACAGTGATGTCACGGGAATCGAAGAGTTGACCCGGCAGATTGAATGGGGAGTATTTATACAGCTGCAAAACCGGCTTATTCGAACTCATCAACGTGGTACAAGATTCATGCCGCGTTTATAGAAAAAAAGTCTGGATACTACACTGCGGTAAAACGGGCTGGAAAAGAGGGGTTAAAGTTAAACAGAATAAATCGGAAAGAGATATATTTGACTTAAAATTTATTTTTTAATGACTGTTTGTATGATCAGGAGACTGCAAAGTGTACAAAATCCGACCCAACTATTAATCAAATCAAGTGCAAAGGGGCTAAAAGCGGGCTTAAGAGGGGCTGTACAAATATCGACCCCCTCAGGGGGCGTCCGGACTCCCCCCATTGGAATCCACCACCAGTGCGTATCGCCTCATTTTGCTGTACAAAGTGCTTCGGCTGATATTCAGACGCCTGGCGGCATCGTGTTTATTCCAGTTCGACTTCTGGAGAACTTTGAAAATGAGTGATCGTTCGCTTTCCGAAAGGGAGGTAAGGCTCCCGTTTGAGCCGATCTCCCAGAGAAATTTTGGCAGGTGCTTTCTGCGGATCAGCTCTCCCTGCGACAATACTACCGCATGGCTGATTGCGTTCTCGAGCTGGCGGACATTTCCCGGCCACTCATGATCCATAAGACACTGCATGGCGCCCGATGAAAACTCCTGGATGCTCTTGTGTTCTTTGAGGTTGTGCTTGGCCAGGAAATGGTGGACCAAAAGCGGAATGTCTTCCTTGCGTTCTCGAAGGTTGGGCAGGTGGATGCCTATTACGTTGAGACGATAGAAAAGATCGTCTCTAAACCTGCCTGCCTGGACCTCTTTATCAAGATCGCGGTTGGTGGCGGCAAGCACCCTGACATCGACTGCAACCACCTTCTCGCCCCCGACTCTTTCGAAACAATGATCCTGCAAAAACCGCAGAAGGAATATCTGGACCGAAGGAGCTATCTCTCCAATTTCATCGAGGAAAAGCGTGCCTCCATGAGCACGTTCGATTCGCCCCTTCTTCTGATGCGATGCGCCTGTGAAGGCCCCTTTTTCGTGACCGAAGATCTCGCTTTCCAGCAGGGTAGGGGAGTATGCCGAACAGTTGGCGACCACAAAAGGCCCTTTTCTCCTATGACTCTGGTCGTGGATGGCATTGGCGACCAGTTCTTTGCCCGTCCCGTTTTCTCCGGTGATCAGCACTGTAGCGTCTGAGCTCGACACAAGGTCTATTAGATCATAGATTTCCTGCATCCTCTTGCTCCGGCCGATAATGTCGCCATATCCGGAGCGTTGGACGGCCTGTGATGTGAAATCCTTGGCCTCGGCCTCGTGCACTACGAGATTTCTGAGATGTCCCGAGGCCTGTCCGCACAGGATCTTGAGGAATCTCAGATCTTCGGGTGGATAACGGTCGAAGGGTCCTGGACCCAAAGAGAGCAGGCCGATACACTGCCTGCGAACAAAAAGCGGGATGGCTGCCCAGGTAGAATCAGAGTCAACCATGATTTGGGGAAGAGCCATTGAGCGGCAATTGTCCACGAGACCTATCAGGTCCATGGCCTTGAATGTTTTTGCCTGATGAACCAGACCGGAGCCGAGGCCGCTCAACTCTATCCCGTCTAAAAGGCGCAACTGTTTTTCAGTGTGTTTTGACTCGCAATTGTCAAGGCGCACGAATTGTTCGCGTGTAGAATTAAGGAGCAAGAAGGCAGGCTCGCAACCGGGAAGAAGTTTTATCGTAATGTCCACCAGAAACTGCACAAGCTCCGACAAGGTAGCTTTTGTCCCCACCTCCCGGGAAAGATCGAACAGCTCTTCAAGCCTGCTCCGCGTGCGAAGCAGTTCTTCGGAGCGGAGCGCGAGCGCCTGTTCGAGATTTTTTTTCTCCGTCACATCCCTCTCTATCCGGACTACCAGATCAACTTTACCGCTGTTGCCGATAATTGGATATGTTGCTATCTGTTTGACTTTTCCGCTTTCCATCAGCTTTGGATGGACAGGATCGCATAAAAACGGCTGGCCCGTTTCATAGGTCTTGCGCATCGGGCAGAAAAATCCCTTCTTTGTGGCACGGAACGCTCCTGCCAAAAAGAATTTCATAGCAGGTCCTGCCCGAAAGCTCTGCGGCATTGCTGAACACCGTTGCCGACAGGAAATGATGATTGACCTGCACTATCGTGTAGCTCAACGGATCGATGACCATCAACCTGTCGGTAATGCAAACTTTTTTAAAGGAAAGAGGTGCGGTTTTTTGGGGGGATATTTTACTCATTGCTCATTAGCCTCTCCCTGTAAGTTTACCCGCAAACCGGCGGGTTGACAAAGGCCCGGGTTTTATGGAGGACCCCGGGGGAGATGCGCTGGAAAATATAAAGTCAACAGCAATGAGAAAGGAGTTGGAAGATGTGCTGAAATCAGGTGCAAACGGCAGATAGAGAAAGCCTGTATTTTCGGCTATCAGTAACGATTTCGCTTCAACAGGAATTGCCGGCTTTTCAACTCGAATCTCCCGATGCTGTTCTTTTTCTTGATTATTGAAATTGAACAAGCTAAATATAAAAGTCAAGAGAAAAAGGGTATGATGATGTTGATATTACGGACGGAACGCCTGCCGCTAAACCATCATGCCGGATCGTTGATTGCCCTCAGCCTGATTTGCAGGGCCGGGGCACGCTTCTTGCTCGGCTTTGGATTGGACCTTATCCACGAACTAGTCGAGTGTCTACCTCGCAATGTGACGCAGGCACTTCAAGGTTGCTCATGGCATCATAGGTGCGCCGTAAGCACATGATATCATCTTCTTGAAAAGAAGGGGTAATTTTATGCCTATCTATGCTTCTTTCCTGAAAACTACAGCGGAAGGCAACAAAGACATCAGGAATTCACGGGAACGCTTCGAACACGGCAAAAAAAACGTCGAGCAGGCAGGAGGCAAGATTCTTTCAGCTTACTACATTGTTTCACGCGGAGAGTATCTTATCATTGCGGAATTTCCCAATGAGGACTCCAGGGTCAAAAGCATGATCAACACGCTCCAGCACGGCACGGTTTCCTATGAAGTGTTCAAAGCCCTGCCGGTCGATGAGTTCTTTAACCTGGTGGAAAAGTAAAAAAAGCACGTAATTTCTATCACCTGAAAGTGATTTTGTCCTGCCCGGAGTTTCGATTTGGCCTCTAATTGCGAAAGGCGTATAAATAACACCTGTTGACTCCTGTTCGTCTTTGAGTTGCGTGCTTCTATTCATCTTGCAAGGAGGAATTCGTGAACGAACTATTGGCGCCCGGCGGAAGTCTTGAAATGGTGGAAGCCGTTTTCGATAAGGGTGCCGATGCCGTCTACGTGGGTGCAAAGGGGTTTAGCCGCAGGAAAAGCACCTGGGAACTCGAAGATTCTCAGATTCGCGAGGCTATCAGAATTGCAAACCGTTTTGGCGCAAAGGTGCGCATTGCCATAAATGCAGAGATCCCTCGCGAGAAGGCAATGGTCCTTCTCGCAAAAATAGGCAAGTATGCCTCATGGGGGGCTGAAGGCGTCATAGTTAAAACACCGTTCGTCATGCAACTGGCTCGCGACAATTTCCCGGACCTGGTGATTCACGCCAGTGTCGGGTGTAATATCCAGACGCGGGAACAGATGGCCGAGTTCGCCGGCTATGGGGCCGCTCAAGTTGTTGCAAGCACCCAGATCAAAACAGTCGAACAACTCTCCGAGTTCAAAAACGCCTCTGATTCCCTAGCAATAGGCGCCGAAGTCCTCATCCACGGCAACCGTTGCGTGGGTGGAGTCGGGAACTGTTCTTTCCACGAGCTTATCGGAGATTCCTACATACAACGAAGGTGTGTAGACGAAGACGGCAACGAAATTATAGAATATGAAGGGTGGCCCGACCGCTCCGGAAGTTGTTTTCGGCTGTGTCTGCTAACCGATGAGCAGAGGCGAAAGGTGCTGGGTCTAAGCGGCGCCAAGCCCGATGAGATAGAATCTATTAACGAACGTATCCGCCGAAACCCGAACATCGCGTTCGTCATTTCCGGGGAAGAGTTGTGGCGTTACATGGGACTCGGGCTCCACACGCTCAAGATCCAGGGCCGCGAATACCCCGTGGACCTCGTGAGCAGGATGGTACACATATACCGGCGGCTTATCGAAGCCTGGCGCACAGGCATGCGGTATGACGAACCAAACCTGCTGCTCCTGTCGCAGGAACTCGACAGGATCGGATACGAGCGGGACCGAATGCGAATGAAGAGCACAGCCGAACTGCACAAGCAGATCAAAGGGCTCTTTTAGCAGGTCCTCGACAATGTGCCTTTCATCACGGATGGGCTATCCCGGATTCAGATCCCGGCATAGCCCATCCGGTTCGACAGTCTAACCGGATTTTTCCGCTCATCTGCCCTTTATCGGGTGGGGTATTGCGAGTCGCCTCTTCAACTTGCCAAAATTTTCAATTATAATTCCAAACAAAGTCTCATCATGAATTGGAGAATCGAAAATTTGCGCAGCATACTATATCTCATAAGCCTGGTTATACTGCTGGTGGGGCTTGGCAGTGCCGTTCTGATTTATGCCTCATCTCACGACGACTGGACTGGCGCCCCGGGCCGTCAAGGTCGGCGTGCCGGGCATGCCGGATCTCATCGGCTGGACGAGTGCCGGCTGGCGTGAGCCTGCGGTATTCGTCGCGATCGAGGCCAAGGGCCCCCGCACGCGCACATCGACCGAGCAGGCCGCGTTTATCGAACTCGTGAAACGACACGGAGGGCGCGCCGGCATCGCCCGATCGGTCGAGGATGCGCGGCAGATCATCGGCAGCGACCCCACATATTAACTTGACAGTGCCCGCCCCCTGTGTAAATTTTACAATTCATGGCCGACCCGATTCCCGACTACAAAGAGTTCATGCGCCAGCTCGCTGAGCGCGACCGGGAAATCCTACGCAAGCACCAAGAAGGCATATGTCCGAAAGCAATAGCGATGGATTACAACATACTTTAGAAGGACATGGGCAATGATCAATGTCGGGGACCACTGTAATTCTCAAGCAGTGGAAGTAGGTTTACAGGGGAGAGAGCGTGGCCATCGTGAGAGGTGCCGAACTGGCGTACCCACCGTG
>CAVRZU010000181.1:0-5941 GCA_963725365.1 uncultured delta proteobacterium
TTTGCTGTTGAAACTGCTTTGGGGGGCGAACAGGGCCTTATCTCGGTATCCGAGAAGGGGCCTTTCGCAGTGATCGTCTCAGATTTGCGTATGCCGGGAATGGACGGAATTCAATTTCTCTCACGCGTGAAAGAGGCAGCCCCGGACAGCGTGCGGATTATGCTGTCGGGTAATGCGGATCTGCATGCTGCAATCGACGCTGTAAATGATGGACATATTTTCCGGTTTCTGACCAAGCCGTGCGAGCCTCAAACTCTAAGCAATGCTCTTGCAGCGGGGATTCGACAGTATCAGTTGATTTGCGCAGAACGGGAGTTGCTTGAGAAAACGCTGCGGGGGAGTATCAAGGTCCTCATTGGAATTCTCGAGTTGACCAATCCGGAAGCTTTTGGCCGAGCCGGCCGGATCACCCGTTTAGTAAAGAAAATTGCTCGCGCAATGCGGGCGCCGAACTTATGGCAAATTGAAACAGCGGCCGCCCTGTCCCATATTGGATGTGTCATTTTGCCCGAGGAAGCCCTCAAAAAGCTCTACAGGGGGGAAGAACTAACGGGCGAAGAATCGCAGCTTTTTGCGATGCATCCCTCTATTGCTTCAGATCTACTTTCCTACATACCAAGAATGGAAACTGTCGCTCAAATTATTATCAACCAGGAAAAAAGCTTCGACGGTTCCGATTCCCAGGAAAATGAAGAAATCCTGCCGGGCTCTCGAATCCTCAAGGCGGTCCTCGACTATGACAAGATCCGCGCAAACAATGTTCCCGATGGTGAAGCACTGCAAATAATGGCGTCAAGAGCAGGCCGATACGACCCGAATGTGCTCGCGGCACTGCAGATGGTGCTCGGAGTTGAGCCGGGTTATGAGAAAATGGGAATCTCAATAGGTGGTTTGAAGGATGGGATGATCCTTGATGCGGACCTATACCTCCTGGATGGCCGCCTGCTTGCGGCAAAAGGTTACCGGGTGAACCTGATTTTACGCGAACGGATGAAGAACTTTATTGAAAAACCTGGCATCATGGAGCCTATCCGGGTGCTCGTGCCTTCAGCAATGGCAAAGGAATCATCTCGAAACGCACGTTAAGCGATCAGGATTATGCGGACCTGCAAAGTTCTTCTTGTTGACGATGAACCAATGGCGGCCGATGCCCTCAAACGAGTGCTCCGTTTCTTAATCAGACCCTGTAGCGGGAGGGAACTTAGTATAACTATAAAGCAAGCCCTTCAGCAAAGGGAACTCGACAGAGAGAGTCATGGTCTTTTGACAACTGTCAGACGCCAGAGTTCGATTCTGGAAAACCTGTAGAGGTAAGATCCCGGAATCACAAATGTTGACATGGATGCAAGCGGGGCGATCAACATTCCGGATATCGAATACGATCCGAATACCCTGATTGAAGGAATTAACAAAGTAGTCAAGAGGAGCGCGTGTTTTTCAAGAACTCCGAGAAATCACCCACGTGGCGGCCTCGGCCTTCGCCGCCTCATAAATGCCTTCCTCGTGTAAAAAGGTCGAGCGTCGATCCCCGATACCGGGTTCCTTTCACTCAGTATGTGATCTCCATCCATGCTCTTTAGCGCGATCATATCACGCGACGGCGCTTACTTCGTGTACCGCAGATCCCAATAAGGTTGCTAATAACATCCTGAGCTTACCTGCGTCTTCAGAAGCTACGGCATATTTGGATTCCAATTACAAGTCATTTACGGTTTTGTAATTCTATTTAGTAATTCGAGTTACGTTTTAGTAATTCGATTGGACTTCGTGGTTCATGATTCCGAATGGCTGGTACTCTTTGACAACAGTTAACAGTCTGTAATGACGAGCAAAAACATAAAGACTCCGGCATGAGCCTGTTTGGCGCAGTATGTGCGGTATGACAGGCGCTAATGAAAGTGTTCTGTCGGGGCAGAGGGCCTTTGGAAGGAGGCCAGACCTCGGCAAAAGCCTTGGGATTGTTATACGACCCCTGGTATTGGGACTTAAGGCTATCTTGTCGTTTACCCAGAAGAGGATGATTAAGCATGCTCGGGAAAAAAGACGCCGTTTTACTGCTCGCTGGTGCCTTGTTCGCTCTATGCGCCACGCCAGCCTTATCTTGCACCAACACTTCAACCGTCGCTAAAACAGCCGTTAGCACCACTGCTAAGACAACTGCTCCTACTACAAACGCAGCCGAATGCATACCGGACTTCTATGCGCAAATCACATTGGACTGCACCAGCTATTCAATAAACGTAACAGCATGGGACCTGTCGCCCGGCACAACCTATACCTTGGAATACACGATAAACTTGACTCCGAATTCCGCTTCCGGTTCTCCATCCGGTCCTGTGGAAACGATTGTCGATTCGATTACCTTTACCCCCAATCAGGATAATGGCTACGGCTACATTGGTACGGTGACCAAAGGACTTGGTCCCCTGAACGGGGCCAATTTCATGCCGGTGCCGTTGGGCTCAGCGGAATTAATACAGGCGGGTATTCCACTGGCGTCCGAAGTGTTAGGCTTTAGTGATTCTTCCTGGTGGTTCACCTGCGCTCCGCCGCCGGCGCCCTCGTGCACTGCAAAAACGACGAATACTTCGAATTTCAACGGCACGTCCATCAGTGGTGGCGACTATATCTGGTTCAACGCCAACTTTACGGCGAGCGGGGTCCCGAAAACGGGGGCAACGCTAACCTTTACAGGCTCGACAATCAGCTTTACCGATAACGATAATCACAGCTACGATGTCGAAGTCCCGAACGGGACGATCACCTTTTCTCCAACCGCCACATGCGCTTCCACATCATTTGACTCGGTTAGCAACACATTTGCTACAACGCTTCCAATTGCGGGCAGCGACGAGATACTTCTGACCGGCCTTGCTTTCCCCGTGCCGGCGACTTTCGGGGGGAAGGTCCCCGGAAACGTGACATGGTCCGGTACGTTAGGAACCAACACGCCCGGAGTCTCAATGAACTGGAAGTGGGGGGCGGCGGTGTACACGGAGTTCAGCGGCAACTATAACACCCTTTCCGTCAAGCCGGCCCACAGCAGCACTTGCTCCTATAACAATTCGGACCACGCCGGGACCCCGGAAGGCGTTAATCCAAACGGCGGCAAGAGCTTCGAGAGTTTTGTCACGGGTGGCGCAAGAGGTGGCGGCGGCTCGAACTTCACGGGATCGTGGAGTGGCACCGTGGGTGTCAAACCCGCATGTCCCGGTATCCAATAGCTATGTAAGAGTTAGGGGGGCTGGACTCGACGCTCTTCCGGGTCCGGGGCCCCGCAAGCGGGGCGATCAACATTCCGGATGTAGAATACGTTCCGGGTACCCTGATTGAAGAAATTAACAAAGAAGTCAAGAGGAGCGAGCGTTTTTTCAAGAACTCCGACGAGACCGGCAAAGAGCCATAGAGCGGGTCACCGGGAGAGTGCTGCCGGCTTTATGCTCATCCCACCAGGACCAATCCGCAAACCGTTGCCATTGAGGTTTGCCCGGGCGTGCTTTCATGTGTGGCCCGGTTCATTGTCCAACCGGCAGTCTGCATCAGCCTGGAGACGTTGATTCCGAAACCGGACATAGATGGACGGGCGTAACCAGGATACGGCAATCGCCGCCTTCGCTCACTACACGACAGTTCGGCCGGTCATGACAAAAGAGCCGTTTGCAGGAACCACCGGCGAACGCTTTTGAGTTAAGGTAATCCATTTGAACGGCAGACTGCTCTATATTGGCGGCGATCTCATGGAGCAACCTGAATATGTCCTGGCGGTCGTTTGAGAAAAGGCTTTCAGATGGGACCTCGAGCTTAAAAACCACTGCCTGTCTGAAATTCTTCAGCAACTCCCGAAGTCCGGAAGGTCCCGAAACGTAAGGCGGACAACTGGCGGACTGCCCATAGTTTTCACATTGTGGTTCCTTGCACAGGTTCGCCAAATCAGATCTTCAATGGAGATATCTGCGGTGCAGACCACCTTGGCGTCACTTGCACCAAGACGGCACGCCAATTCGATCAAGGCCGAGAGCTTATTTCGGTCTTTCATGATTATTCCGTGCTAACCTCTTCGGGTTCGGCGACATGGGTCACGCACAAGTTCGTCATCCCTGGCATCGATTGTTATGGTGGACCCGTCGATAATTTGCCCGGCTATTATGGCTCGACCGATCCTCGTTCGACTTCCCGCTGCATGAACCTTTTCAGAGCTCCTGCGCCGTAGACTTGATCATAACCTGATTTGGCTATGAACTCGCGGGCTTCTTCTGTCAGGCCAAGGGTGAGGCGCCTGGTTGCGAGCCGCCGGTTCAGTTCTCTATGAGCAGGTCGATTATTTGCTTTATTTCATCAATGGTCAACGGTTTGAACATAATGATATCATCGACGTGGTTTAGGTAATTCAGGCATGAAATGGCGTCTGAGTGCGCTCATAACGCTTGATCTTTGCGTTTTCGCGAATTTGTCCTCGGATGTAACACCCTCGAGCAGGTATTCGAACCGATATTGCTGGTCATGATCATGACAGTATTCTTAAAGTTGATCGTTCGGCCCTGAGAGTCAGTGAGACGGCCATCGTCCAGGACTGCAGCATAGTATTGAAGATGTCCCTGTGGGCTTTTTCTATCTCGTCGAACAGGATCACGGAATAAGGCTTCCTGCGAACAGCCTCTCGTCAAACTGGCCCCCTTCTTCGTAGCCGACGTATCCCGGGGCGCCCCGATCAGCCGCGAAACGGTATGGCGTTCCTGGTATTCGCTCATATCGATCCGGACCAGGTTTTCTTCCGTATCGAAGAGTGCCTCGGCAAGAGTTTTTGCAAGCTCGGTTTTACCGACGCGAGTCGGCCCCAGGAAGATGAACGATCCGATGGGGACGCCTCGGGCTTTATTCCGAACGAGCTCGTATGACGGCATCGGCCACAAGTTGAACAGGCTCATCCTGCCCGATCACGCGCCTGTGCAGCACTTCATCGAGTTTAGCAGCTTTTCCCGTTCACCTTCGACGAGCCTGGTCACCGGTATTCCGGTCCAGCGCGATACGATATCGGCTATTTCTTCTTCGGTGACCATCTCGCGCAGAAGCTGAGAGCCCTGCTGTCTGTTTGAAAGCCGTTCTTCCTCATCACGCAACTTTTTCTCGAGTTCCGGGAGCACTCCGTATTTCAGCTCGGCGCTTCTCCTAAGATCAGCTTCGCGTTCAGAGGCTTCCATCTCCGTGGCGGACCTTCTCATCTCTCCCCTGAGGGCCTGAACTTTTTTCATCGATCTTTTTCTAACTCCCACTGGGCTTTCATGGCGTCGGACTTCGCCCTCAGCTCGACCAGTTCCTTTCTCAGCGCCTCAAGCCTTTCCCGGCTTGCCCTGTCATGTTCTTTGGCCAGAGCGACCTCTTCGATTTCAAGCTGCCGCACTGTCTTTCCACTTCATCGAGTTCGGAAGGCATGGAATTGATTTCCGTTTTAATTATTGCGCAGGCCTCATCGACGAAGGTCCATCGCCTTATCGGGCAGAAAGCGGTCGGTTACGTAGCCGTTGGAGAGACGCAGCGGCCACCAGGGCGGTGTCCTGAATTTTTACGCCGTGGTGGACCTCGAAGCGTTCCTTGAGGCCGCGCAGTATCGAGATTGAATCCTCAACCGAAGGCTGGTTGACAACTACCGGTTGAAAACGCCTGCTCCAGGGCGGCATCCTTTTTGATGTGTTTTCGATATTTATCGAGAGTGGTTGCTCCTATACAGTGCAACTTGCCCCTGGCAAGCATGGGTTTGAGCATGTTGCCCGCATCGATCGAGCCTTCGGCCTTGCCCGCGCCAAACTATCGTGTGCAACTCGTCGATGAAGAGCAAGATCCTGCCCTGGGCTTCTTTTATCTCCTCAAGGCCTAGCTTTTGAGCCTCTCTTCGAATTCGCCCCGGAACTTCGCCAGCAATACGTAATCGTCCAAGGCTAACAGT
>CAVRZU010000182.1:0-11058 GCA_963725365.1 uncultured delta proteobacterium
TTTGCGCAAAAATGCAAGGATGCCGGCGCGGTTACGGTCATCGGTGGAGAAAACTACGGTCAAGGATCGAGCCGGGAGCACGCGGCTCTGGCGCCACGCTATCTCGGTGTCCGGGCGGTACTGGCAAAGAGCTTCGCCAGGATCCACATGGCCAATCTTTGCAACTACGGAATTCTTCCGTTGGTGTTCGCCAATCCTGATGACTACAATTCAATCAATACCGGGGCAGTGATCGTCTATCCTGAGATTCGAAAAAATCTTGTCGGCGGCGCCGTCGAGTTGTCGGTGGATATTGATGGTAAAAAGATAATGGTCTTTCTGAATGTTTCGGAAAGAATGCGCCGAATGTTGCTCGATGGCGGCGCATTGAACATGGTCAAAAACCGCTAAACTATGAGCCTTGAGAAACCATCCGGAGGATAAAATGGCCGCAGATACTGTCCGCATTAAGAACATCGGCCTGCGAGGAGTTGCAGTCGCCGATACGAAGATCAGCTTCATCGACGGCGAAAACGGGGTTCTGATCTATCGCGGTTTCAGGATCGAAGAGCTGGCCGAGCAGTCGACATTTATGGAAACAGTTTTCCTGCTCCTCAACGGATACTTGCCGGTGGGGAGCGAGCTTGAGAGGTTCGAAAGTCAGGTTGTGCAGTCGCGCGACCTGCCAAGTTTCGTATTGGAGTGCCTTGAAACATTTCCTAAAGATGCCGACCCGATGGATGTGCTCCAGGCTAGCGTCCCTATACTGGGTATCGCTGATCCGGAGCTCTACGATGATTCCAGGGAAGCCAATACAAGAAAGGCCGTCCGGCTGATAGCCCGCTTCCCCGCTGTGATCGCCGCCTGGCATCGGATCAGAAACGGGCAGAAGCCGCTTCCGCCTGACAATGCCCTCTGCCACGCCGGCAATTTTTTGTGGCAGCTCACCGGAAAGAAGCCCGACAAGGAAACCGCGCGCGATCTCGACGTCTGCCTGATTCTGCATGCCGAGCACACCTTTAATGCCTCCACCTTCGCCTGTCGTGAGGTAGTATCGACAAAGGCTCACATGTATGCTGGAATCTCCGCCGGGGTGGGCGCACTCTCCGGAAGTTTGCATGGCGGCGCCAATGCGCGGGTAATGAAGATGCTGCTCCAGGTGATATCCGAAGTAAAATCGGTGGATGAGATCGGCGCCTGGGTCAAAAACATGATCGGCAGCGGCCGCATAATTATGGGAATGGGGCATGCCGTTTACAAAACTGTCGATCCACGCTCAAAAATACTCAAGTTGATGTCGCATCGGCTGGCGGAAAAAAGCGGCCACCAAAAATGGTACGACTACCTCGATCGTATAGAAGAAGAGGGTCAAAAAGAGTTCCGGTCTTTAGGCAAAAGCAGCATCAGGACTAATGTCGATTTCTATAGCGGTTCTGTGTATGCCATGATGGGAATTCCAACCGACATGATGACACCGGTCTTCGCTGTCTCACGAATCGCGGGGTGGTGCGCGCATATCATCGAGGAAAAGTTCGCCGAGGCCCAGGATAAGCCTGCATTGTACAGGCCGGAAGCGGAATATGTCGGCCACTATTGCGGGGTTACGGGATGCACCTATGAGCCTTTGGATGCCAGAGGAAAGTGAAAAAGGAGACCCTGAATGGTTTTCAAACACGATGTCCTGATTGTCGGGGCTGGGCTCGCCGGACTGAGGGCTGCGACCGAGGTGGCTGGTAAGGCTGATGTCGCGCTCTTCAGCAAAGTGTATCCTACAAGATCGCATTCCGGGGCGGCACAAGGCGGCATAGCCGCAGCACTTCAGAACGAAGAGCCTGATTCCTGGGAATGGCATATGTACGATACGATCAAGGGCGGAGATTACCTGACCGACCAGGATGTTGCGGAAATCCTGGCTAAAGACGCCATAAGGGCCGTATATGAACTGGAGCATATGGGCGTTCCCTTCAACCGCACCCCGGAGGGCAAAATAGCCCAGCGTTTCTTTGGAGGGCACACAAGCAATTTCGGCCAGGCGCCTGTCAAACGGATATGCTATGCGGCTGACAGGTCCGGGCGGGTCATGATGGACACCCTTTATTTTCAAGCTGTAAAGAAGGGAATAAAGATATACCCGGAATTTCACGTGCTCGATCTGGTTATCCGCGACGGACAGGTTGCCGGGCTGGTTGCCTATGAGCTTGCAACAGGCGAGGTGCACTTCTTTCAGGGCAGGGCGGTTCTGATTGCCACCGGTGGATACGGTAAGGTATACAAAGTGACATCCAACGCGTTCGCGAGCACCGGAGATGGTCTTGCCCTCACCTACAGGCAGGGGCTTCCTCTGGAAGACATGGAATTTGTACAGTTCCATCCGACCGGGATATGGGGTCTGGGAGTGCTCATTACCGAGGCTGCAAGAGGGGAGGGTGGGATTCTCCGCAACAGCGAGGGCGAGCGGTTCATGGAAAGATACGCTCCTACTATTAAGGATCTCGCGCCAAGGGACATGGTCTCCCGCGCCATATTTACCGAGATCCGAGAGGGCAGGGGAATAAATGGACAGGACTACGTCTATCTCGACCTCACTCATCTCGGAGAAAAAAAACTGGCTGAAAGGCTATCGGAAATCTCTTCTTTCGTAAAAATTTACCTTGGCCTCGACCCGGCTAAAGACCAGATCCCGATTCATCCGACTTGCCATTATATGATGGGTGGCATCCCGGTAAATAATGACGGAAACGTAACTGATATGAAAAATAATCCCGTGCCAGGGCTTTATGCGGCCGGCGAGTGCTCGTGCATCTCGCTTCACGGGGCAAATCGGCTCGGCTGCAATTCCCTGCTCGATCTTGTCGTTTTCGGGAGGAGGGCCGGACAACACATTTTGGAGAACCTCGAACGCCTCTCCTGGGTAGATCCCCCGTCTGCGCCCGAGCGGGACACGGCCGAAAGGATCAGACGAATCAAGGAAAACAGAAAAGGCGAAAGAAGTGCGGGCATCCGGCAGTCCCTGCAGGAAATCATGACGGCGGATTGCTCGGTTTTTCGGCACGAGCAAGGCTTAAAAAAGGCCCTTGAAGCAGTCAGGGAGCTGGAACAAAGAGCCCGCAATATCTGTATCGATAACCTGGGAAATCGCTACAACACCGATCTTATGGATGCCCTCGAGCTTCAAAATATGCTGCCTCTCGCCGAAGCGATAGCGGCCTCAGCGCTCAACAGAACTGAAAGCCGCGGTGCTCATTCGAGGGAAGACTATCCCGGCAGGGACGACGAGCATTGGCTGAAACACACCCTGGTCCAAAAGACCGGCCCCGGCTTATCAATTACCGGCAAACCGGTTACGGTGACCCGATTTGAACCTAAACCGAGGGCAACGGATATGGGACTTAGATTCAAGATATTCCGGTTCGACCCCCAATCGGGCGAGGAGGCCCACTACAGCACCTATACGGTGGAGGCCAGACCGGAAGAGCGTATTTTGGACTGCCTCAACAGGATCAAATGGGAACAGGACGGAACGCTTGGCTACCGGATGTCTTGCGCTCATGGAGTTTGCGGCTCCCATGGCATGCGAATCAACGGTGTCTGTGCGCTCGCGTGCCAAAAGCTGGTCAAGGATTATGCCGGCTCGGAGGAAATAACCCTGGAGCCGCTGCCCTTTTTTCAGGTCCGCAAAGACCTTATAGTTAACATGGATGATTTCCTGGCCAGGATCGATTCCATGCGCCCCTATCTGATTCAGGACGAGGTCCCGCCGGATAAGGAAAGGCTGCAAAGCCCGGAAGACCACAAGAAAGCGGAGGATGTGATCCGATGCATTCTATGCGCCTGCTGTACCGGCGCATGCCCCGTAATGCAGGAAAATCCCGACTACGTCGGCCCGGCTGCCCTGGTGTGGGCCTACAGGTACCTCTATGATTCGCGGGACGGCCGGTTTGCGGACAGGATCGAGAAGTTGAACGAACCAAACAGCGTATGGCCCTGCGCAAATTATTTTGAATGTACCCGCGTATGCCCCAAGAGTATAGCGGTTACCAAATCCATCAACTTCATGAAGCGGGAAATAAAAAAACAGCTTTCGGAAAAGGGCAATTAAATAACTGTGAATAACTATGTTGCATAAAAGCCTATTTTCCCTGTAAATTTCTCCTCGTCGATTATGATTTGTTGAGGAGGGAATTCATGAAGTTGAAATCTGTAAATCCATTTACGGGTGAAGTGAACGCGGAGTTCGATACGCTGTCCGATGAAGCCTGTCGCCAGGCGGTTCTTAGAGGCAGAGAAGCTTTTAAGAAATGGAGAAGGCTTTCCGTTTCCGACCGTGTGAAACCCGTTGCCAAGCTGGCATCGATCTTACGGCAGAAAAAAAGGGAGTATGGCCGGATAACCACAGTTGAAATGGGCAAGCCGATTAGGGATGCCATGGGTGAAGTCGAAAAATGTGCTCTTTTATGTGATTATTACCACCAAAATGCAGAAAAATTTCTGACTGGAGAAGCGATCGACACCGGGGCGGCGAAAAGCTATGTCGCATTCGAGCCGCTTGGCGTCATTTTTGGCATAATGCCCTGGAATTTTCCTTTCTGGCAAGTGGCGCGCTGGGCTGTGCCGACCCTTGCGGCCGGCAATGTGTGCCTGCTCAAACACGCGTCCAACGTTCCCATAACGGCGATCGAAATAGAGAAGATATTTCGCGAAGCAGGCTTCCCTGAGCATGTCTTTCAAACTCTTCTAATTGACTCGAAGGGCGCCGAACGCCTGATAGACCAGGATGTTGTTGAACGGGGTTTCACTGACTGGAAGCGTCGCCGCCGGTTCCAAAGTCGCCGAACTGGCCGGAAAGAACCTCAAGAAGGTCGTTCTGGAACTCGGCGGCTCCGACCCGTTTATGGTCCTCGAAGATGCGGACCTGGACAGAGCCGCCCTCGCTGCGGTCAGATCCAGAATGGCAAACGCCGGTCAAAGCTGCATCGCAGCCAAACGGCTGATAGTGAAGGAATCCGTATCGGAGGCTTTTCGAGAAAAATTTGTGGACGTGCTTAATGGCATCAAGATTGGCGACCCGATGGATGAAACTACCGATTTGGGACCGGTCGCCAGGCAAGAATTTATGGAAACTCTGGACAAACAGCTCGAAGATGCCCTGAAAAAGGGCGCACGAGTCTACCGGGGACCACAGCCGCCGAACCAGGGCTATTTCTTCCAACCGGTTATTTTGACGGGGCTTACCGAGGAAATGCGAGTTTGGAAAGAGGAGGTCTTTGGACCGATCGCCACCTTGATCACGGTGCGCAGCGAAGAAGAAATGATCCGGATTGCCAACGAAACCGAGTTCGGCCTGGGCGCTGCGGTCTGGACCAGGGACATTCATGCGGGGGAAAGACTTGCCGGAGAAATAGACGCAGGGTTTGTCGCCATAAACGGCATGGTTAAGTCCGATCCGCGCCTTCCATTCGGAGGCGTAAAAAAGTCCGGATTTGGCAGGGAACTTTCTCATTTCGGGCTCAAAGAATTCGTCAACATAAAGACAGTGGTAATAAACGGGTAAAAAGGTTCACTTAAATGCAATCGAGCGCCTCAACGATATCATCCCAGCCCCGGATAAAATTATTTTTGGCATTGTCACGCACGCCGCACGGGTTGCTCGATATGGCAACCCCGGCGCTGGCGGCCCTTCTCTGGCTCGGCTCGATTCCTCCCGTCCACGTGATCATAATAGGTCTCGTGACAGCCTTTTCCGGATACACCGCCGTATATGCCCTAAACGACGTTGTTGACTATAGAGCTGATCGGCGAAAAATCCGGGAGTGCGGACTCAAGTGCTCCGCCGGAGACCTGGACGCTGTCTACGCGCGCCATCCGATGGCGCAGGGCCTGCTCAGCCTGAAGGACGGAATGTTGTGGACTGCCGCTTGGGGTACAATCGCCCTGCTCGGGGCCTGGGTCCTGAATCCGGTTTGCGCGCTCATATTTATCCTGGGATGCCTGGCTGAGGCCTTTTACTGCCTGATGCTAAAAATTAGCTGGATCAGGGCCTTTATTAGCGGGGGAGTTAAAAGCGCCGGCGGGCTGGCCGCTATCTATGCTGTAGCTCCGGATTCCGCACCGGCATTCCTGATCGGGTTTTTCCTGTGGTTCTTTTTTTGGGAAATCGGGGGACAGAACGTTCCTAATGATTGGAGCGACTTGGAAGATGATACGCGAATGGGGGCTGAAACCATTCCGGTCAGGTTCGGACCCGAAGTATCGGCCTGGACCGTCTTAATCTCCCTGGCCATCGCTTTTATAATGAGCATTGCGCTGTTCTGGCTGACACCTGCACATCTTAGCGCCTTATATTTCCTGGCGGCCATGCCCGCCGGCATATTTCTTCTGCTCCTGCCCGCGTGGCGCCTATACAGCGGGAGGACGGCCGCCCTCGCTTCGGCCCTGTTCAACCGGGCCAGCTTCTATCCCGTGACTATGTTTGTTGTGATATTTTTGAGCGCCGTTTTTTAGGATTAATAACAGCCTGAACCACTGACGTAGTCAGTGGTGGGGCATGGGGGCAAAGGCCCCATACCGATAGTGAAGCAACATTGTTGCTAAGCACGAGTTGTCCTTGCCATCCCATCGAACAAACGCGCATTTGCAAAGACAACGACGGAAGACATTGTCAGGAGTCGTTGTCCCGGTTTTTGAAAGCCACCGATAAGGTCGGTGGTAGTTTACTGTTGCGGGTGATGGGCTGAAACAAAGGAGCAACGAAATGGAGAAAGCAGGACAGAAACACACCGATACAACCTACTACAGCGGGAGCGATGCGGGATTTGTGACTGTATGCGAAAGAGTCCCACAAATGCTTTTGATATTCCTGTACGGGCTCCCGTCATAATCTATAACAGTCCTGATCAGTTCTTTATACATTATCTGCCACGCTCGAAATCGAGATAACGCCGGACGGCCAGCAGCCCTTCATACCCCCTCTTCATCACATCTACTGGGGGAAGGCCGCCAAATCGCCTGTTGGGTTGAGTGACCCACCGGTACGCGAGGTCCCTATCATGTGGGAATATGATGCGAAGGGCCTTGTGAATACCCATCAAATGACCGGCCCTTCCCAGCAAATCCATGCTATCAGCTAATGGCTGACCGCGCCGATAGCGGCTCAGAGACATCCGTGCGCCTGGCGCCAACCCCAACAATATGCATTGATCTTCCGTCGGCAAACCCCAATGCTCAAACAACTGTATGGTCATCCGGGCCAGCCTGCTGCGGGTATCCCTGTCCACAATAACTCCGCGATGCCCCGTCGTGTTGGATCTCAATTGTTCCCTCTACTGTTACTCGATTTGTAACGAACGTTGCTGGATTATACAATCAAATTCCAGTGAGATAACTTAAAACAAATGCTATAATCCGCCTGCGTTGTGCTGGATCTTTCCACTCCGTTTTTCGGAGCCTTCTATAAGGAGGTCGAATAAAATGTCAGTCCAAACCGCGAAGGAACTAACCCGCTACACTTATGAAGACTACTTGAATTTCCCTGATGATTTCCGATGCGAGATCATCGATGGGCAGATCTATGACATGACCCCCTCCCCAACCTCCGGGCACCAACTCGTATCGGGGGAAATCTTCAGGCTGACAGGAAATCATCTAAGAGAGCACGCCCATATCTGTCAGATCTTCGCTGCCCCCCTTGACGTCGTTTTCGCCAAAGACCAGGTGGTGCAGCCCGATGTGTTTATCGTGTGCGATCGACAAAAGATAAAAAAGACCCACGTGTCCGGCGCCCCGGATGTGATCTTCGAGATTGCTTCTCCGTCGACGACCCTCAAGGATCGCCGTGAGAAAATGGAGTTGTATGAACGGTTCGGAGTTGCGGAATATTTTATGGTAGACCCGGAAGTCGAGTTTATCGAGAAATACATGTTAACAGACGGAAAATACAGCAGAGACGGGATTTACGCGGGAGATGACGTTTTCCGCATTGAAGCCGTGGATCTTGAACTTACCGCAAAAGATTTATTCGCACAGAGTAAGTAAAAAAATGCAGTCTTCAGTGGCGCGTACTATCTGGCGTGCCAGCCAATGCTATTGCCCGGCGCCGCACCGAAGGTGGCCAGACTAACCTTGAATGCAGTCGGACCACTGTTTTTTCCGACCACTGACCACTAACCACTTACCACTGTTTTTTAAGATTTATCCCACCACCTGAGTAGTATGCTACCCCAGGTCAGGCCGGCTCCAAAAGCCGCCAGCACCAGGTAGTCACCTTTTGCCGGCGGATTGTCTCTTTCAAGCAATGCTTCATAGAGAGCGAGCGGAACGCTGGCAGAAACCGTATTCCCATATTTATTGATATTTATGATTACCTTTTCCTCTTCGATACCCATGCGCTTTGCGGCCGCTTCTATGATGCGGTTATTTGCCTGATGAGGGATGAAGAGCTTGACGTCCTTGCCGGTTAGACCGTTTCTTTCGAGAATCTCGACGGAAACATTGGACATTTCGGTTACTGCCGATTTGAATACGGCGCGGCCATCCTGATATACGTAATGTTCCCCGTTATCTACGGTTTCATGCGATGCCGGCCTGAGACTCCCTCCGCCCTTTACGCACAGGAATTCACCTCCGGCGCCGTCTATATGCAAATTGAAATCGAGAAGCCCGTATCCGGGTTCGGTGCATACCTCAAGGAGTACGGCCGCCGCACCGTCTCCGAAAATAACGCATGTGCCCCTGTCGGTGTAATCGATAAGCGAGGAGATTACGTCGCTGCCTACCACAAGCGCCTTGTTGACTCTTCCCGATTCAATGAGCTGGGCTGCGGTCGAAAGAGAGAAAAGAAAGCCGGAGCATCCGGCAGACAGGTCGAATCCCCAGGCTTTTTTTGCTCCGATCATCATTTTGCAGCAGACATGCGGTTGACGGAAATAACATGTCGGGAGTCACCGTGCCCACAATTATGAGATCCAACTCCTCAGGACTGACGCCGGCCCTTTCGAGGCATTCATCTGTGGCTCGAACCGCCATATACGAACACCCAAGACCTGGCTCCAGGATGCGGCGCTCCGATATCCCGGTCCGGGAGACGATCCATTCGTTCGAAGTGTCCACCAACTTCTCCAAATCCGAATTCGTGAGCTTCTTTTCAGGCAGGAAGCGGCCTATTGAGCTAATATATGCAGTGCGTTTATTCTTCCATAATCAATACCTTTACATTACTCCCTTGTAGTATCCTCCATCTATCTGAATGGAGTCACCCGTAATGAACGCGGCCCGTTCGGAGGCCAGGAAAGCGATCAGTGCGGCTACTTCCTCTGGTTTCCCCATCCGGCCCATTGCCATCTGGGATTCCCATTTGTGTATAATCTCCCCCGGCGTAGTTCCCTGCTTTCCCGCGACATCGATCGAGAGCTTGCGGACGCGCTCGGTGGCTATATATGCCGGGCAAACATTGTTGACGGTAATGTTGTAGGGAGCCAGTTCGTTGGAGAGTGTTTTTGCAAGTCCTACACCCCGATTCGGATCGTGTTGGACAGGATCAGCCCTTCAATCGGCTGTTTTACGGAAACTGAGGTCATATTAATTATTCGGCCCCAGCGTTTTTCCATCATCACGGGAACGGCTTCGCGGGTCATCGTGATCGTGCTCAGCAGATTCAGCCGAAAACCAAAATTCCACAATTCTTCGTCAATTTCCAGGAACTTCTTGTCCGGAGGACCACCGGCGTTGTTTACCAGGATGTCGACCGTCCCGAAATGCTCCAGGCCCTTGCGGATGAAATTTCTTGCATCTTCGCGTCACGGTGAGGTTGGCGGGAATGCCAATGACCTCGTTACCTGTTATCGATCGGATTTCTTCAACAGCTTTTGGCAGTTCCGGATCATCCAAAGCGCAGATGGCAACTTTGGCGCCTTCCCTGCTCAAGTTCGATTGCAGTCGCTTTGCCGATTCCCTGGCTTGCACCGGCCACAAAGGCAACTTTGTCTTTCAATCCAAAATCCATTTTCCGAAACCCCTCACAAAATGAATTAAAAGCGATTGCAGGCCAAATAAGACAGGCGGCTGCAACTCCTCGATCTACCTCGTGCCAATTTTCCAGTTTAACCCCACGCCCCCGCGCGTAGGGGCGTAGAAACGCTACGGGCCGGAATAATGCGAAAGTGCTGGAATGCTGACCTCGAAGAGGGATGTTAGATGAGATTTTACTTTGTTTCAATCCTAAATTGAATGATTGTCGTTTTCGTGGGTTGGATGAGCGGGGAGCAGTGGGCAATCGCCGCCGGCCCGGGCGCACGGCCCACACGCGCTTGCGCGGGTGGGCCGTGCGGAGCCGGAAATCGCTGCGGGGGTATCTCGCAGCGAGAAAATCATTTCTCATTTTAGAGATACCTTGCTCTGTTTGGAGTTCTTAAAAATTACAAATCCGCCTTTTTGCTTCCTGGCTGGCAGTGGCGGTCCGCTCTTTTTGCATATTCATCTCGAGTAAGCTCGCGGGAGATGATAACTCTGCGAATTTCACTTGTACTGGCCCCCATTTCTAGAATTTGGCATCCCTCCAAAGCTTTTCTGAACCGGGAATTCGAGGCAGTACCCATAGCCGCCATGTATCTGGATAGCCTGATCGCAGACCCAGGTGGCAGCTTCAGAAGCAAAAAGGATTGCCGCCGCCGCAGCTTGTGCAGCTCAGTGCCTTTGCCCCCCCCTAATGCTCATCCGAGCGGCTTGCGCCGCCCGATAAACCAGGAGCGGCTTCGGTGCGAGTATACATGTCTGCGAGTTTTTGTTGGATCATCTGGAAGGTAGGAATCGAGCGGCCGAATTGTTCGCGCTCCACCGAATAACGGATAGAGTATTCCAGTGCCTGTTGTCACGCCAACCGAGCCGCCAGGTACAACCCGTCGATGTCCAGCCTGCCCGGCTCGTCATCACGTTGACGCCTTTGTCCAGCTCGCCGACAAGATTTTCAGCGTGTATTTGCCAAATCCCTCAAGCAGAAGCTCGCCGTAGGAGCTGGGATTTCCACTTCGGTCGCCAGCCACTGGATAATAGCAATAGCACCAACTGAACGAAGGCATACATAACAAA
>CAVRZU010000183.1:0-53876 GCA_963725365.1 uncultured delta proteobacterium
CTCTCTCTCTCTCTCTCTCTCTCTCTCTCTCTCTCTCTCTCTCTCTCTCTCTCTCTCTCTCTCTCTCTCTCTCTCTCTCTCCTCCTCCTCTCTTCTCTCTCTCTCTCTCTCTCTCTCTCTCTCCTGCCTGCCTCTCTCCTCTCCTCTCTCTCTCTCTCTCTCTCTGCCTGCCTGCGCCCTGCCTCTCTCTTCTCCCTCCTCTCTCTCTCTCTGCGTCTCTCTCTCTCTCGCCCGCCCGCGCCCGCGCCCGCGCCCTCTCTGCGCGCGCGCGCGCGCGCGCGCGCGCGCGCCGTTCTCTCTCTCTCTCTCTCTCTCTCTCTCTGTCTCTGCCTCTCTCTCTCTCTCTCTCTCTCTCTCTCTCTCTCTCTCTCTCTCTCTCTCTCTCTCTTTCTCTCTCTCTCTTCTTTCTGCCTGCCTCTCTGGGTGAATGGCGTCAGCGCTACGCTCACTTATATGTACACCTTTGGCGTTCACCAACAGCAGCAACAAACGTAATCGGCCCAGTAAATAAAAAAAACGAGCAGCGTAAGCCCCGCGCCCGTGTAAGCCAGAATCGAAAGTATGCGCGTCCGCATGTGCTCCTCCTTCACTCCCCATAAATTGGGGTGGCCCATCCTAGCTTCTCCAGGGTGGGGTATCACGAATCCCAACCAACCTGAGAACATGGGCGCCCCAGGTGCCTTGCATTTGGGCACCTGGGATACCACAAACTCAGGTCGACTCGCCGTCAATCCACGCGAAAATGCGGTTGCCCATCCTTCGCTCTTTTCTGGCGAAGGGTGGGATGGCACATGCCCTGCCTCTCCGCCGTCACTTCCCCGGCAGCCAATGAATCATGGTGGCCACCGAATTCGCCAGAACGTTACCGCCGAACATCGTAGCCATCGCCCACGCGCCATATAAAAACAGCAGTCGTGCGCGCTCGGGCTTCACTGCCACCGGCGTCCCCTTCAGGTGCCAGACCGCCGCGTCCTTCTTGCAAACGTCCACGCAGGCCCCGCACTTCATGCAATTGAGCAGCGTCTTTCCCTCGGCGATCGATTCCTTCGAGAGCGCCACCGTCGGGCAGCTTGTCTGGCATAGCGTGCAGTCCACGCATTTTGCCCTATCGAAGCGAATCTCAAACAAATTGATTTTGTTGAACAGCGATTGAAACGCGCCGAACGGGCAGAGGAACCCGCATCAGGGCAGCCTGGCGAAGTATCTGGAAGGCTTCGCGCACACGATCGCGGTGATGCAGACGGAAGAAGCATTGGAGCGCGTTGCCTACGAACAGGCGGCGGACCTAAGCAAAGACGGAGTGGTGTATTTTGAAACTCGCTTCGCGCCGATTTTTCATACAAAGAAAGGGTTGACTCACCAGCAAGTCGTTTCCGCGGTTTTGAAGGGACTGGAGCGCGGGCGCAAGGATTACGGGATCGGATCGGGATTGATTATTTGCGCGATGCGCAATCTCGACGGTGCCGCCGGGAGATGGCGGAACTGGCGGTACTCGCTCTTCAGCCCGTCGAGAATCTCCTGGCGAACCAGCTCTTGGAACGAGTCGAGGTCGAGAATCTGTTGGGCAATCGCCTGCGCTCCAACGCTCGACGGACTCACGGTCGAGGATTACTACTCATGGCCGATTTCAAAGCGCCGCGAGTACTGCGCAACCCGCTCGGACTACGGTAAAGCTCTCGTCAGCCAGGATGAGGCTCTTGTCGCCCGCGACTTTGACGGCTCGTGGGACTCTCTCGAAGGGGCCCGCGAAAAAGAAATCCGCCAGCTCCTGCGCTGCCCTCCTGCGGAATGATCGTCCGCTCCACCGACGAGACTGCCCTTTTGCAGCGACCGCTGCCGTAAGATCGATCTCGGCAAGCGGTCCTCGGGCGCTACGGGTGGGCTCTCCGGTCCTCGATCCCGAGGTTCTCGAAGACCTGGACCTGGGCGGCAACACCCGCGACGAGGGCCAGATGAGCAGTGAGGGCCCCGCGCGGCAATTTCTTTTCTTCGAGTACCTCTAGCAGAATGCGAGGTCCGGGTGAGCACGGAATCTGAAAGCGCAAGCAAATCGGGGAAGACCCTCTGGGCCTGGGTGATCGCCACCTTTTTCGGCGCAGGCTACGGCAAGCCCGGCCCCGGCACCTGGGGTTCCGTTGCAGCGGCGCTGCTGTGGGCTGCATTTGCTTTACCCATTCCATCCCTCCCCACTCGCACTCACATTCGCCCTTATCGTCGGCATCGCTCTCGCCATCTTTCTCGGCGTCCCCGCGGCGACCATCGTCGAGCGCGAATCAGGCCGCACCGATCCCGGTTTCGTCGTCATCGACGAGGTCATCGGCCAGTGGATTGCGCTGCTCGGCGAGTCCTACCGATTGGCGTCACGGCCTCATCGCTCTCGTGCTCTTCCGCCTCTTCGACATCACCAAGCCGTTTCCGGTGCGCCAGCTGGAGCGGCTGCCCGGCGGCTGGGGCATCGTCTTCGACGATGTGGCCGCGGGCCTGTATGCTTTGGTTGTAGCCTCTCTCATTCGCATCTGGATCTGATCCGCCATGCCCCGCAGCTCTCCACAACCCGATTCCGCCTCGCTGCCGATGCCTCGCGTTGGACGAAGTGGTTCCCGCCGCGGCTTTTGCCGGATTGAACCTGCCGATGAGGTCCACTCCTTGAATCGAGGAAATTTCTCAAACTGTATTGCCCGTTTATTTTCAGTTTCTTGCGGATACTTCTGCGGTGGGATCGTACTGTGTTCGCGGATATGTGCAACTGCCTCGCGATTTCTTCAGTGCTCACACCGTTTTTGACAAGGGAGGCAATCCGCATTTCTGCGGACGAAAGGTTCTTGGCAACGCTCGGGTCTATGGAAACCCCGGAGGTCAAATCTTCGAGATGCCAGGTCAGCATATCGAGCTGGGTCTCATACTTTGGAAAATCCTTATCGCTTCTAAGCTTCGTTACTATGGGCATTAAGAGATTTCTTAATCTGAGTGCGATTTGGCTCTCCATCTCCTCCCTCTCCCGCTCTATATTTCTGGCAAGAACCGAGAGGGCCTTGTTCGTTTCATAAAGTTGGACATTCAATTTTTCAAGACGGCGCTGACGGGCAAGCAGTTCAATACGGCTCTGGTCGAGTTCATGCGTAAGCTCTTTTGACCGTCTCTGCGTTTCGAGAACCGCCAGGGCCCTGGATATCGAATGGTGCAACAGCTCACTTCCAAAAGGCTTCTCCAGCAGATCGAAAGCGCCGAGTTTCAATGCCCGGATGGCCATATCCTTGTCGGCCGACTCCGTTGTAATAACTACCTTGAGGTCTTTTTCTTCCAACTGCGGGATCAGTTCGAGGTCGCTGACATTTGACGGTGAAATGTTTAGCAGCAATAAATCGCAATCATTCTCCAAAATATATTCGATGGCGGTTTGATGCCGGGCAAAGCCTTCAGCGCTGATGCCCCAGCTTCCAATTATCTCTTTGAGAGATTCGCGTCCTTTTCGGTCATCGTCCAATATGACAATTTGGGAGTACTTGATCGCTTCCACTGCGCACCTCCACTAAAAATCGCTATAATTTCCATCCCAGCCCTTCAAATTGCAAGTCCGGTTTGGATCATCACCTTTACCATTCAGATAATAAGTGAAGTAAATGAAGTAATTGCCACCACATAGATACAGTTGCCATAATACTGACTGCCCTTGTGGTTAGAAGACCGACTCCTTTGAGAAGTTAATATCTGAGTCGAAACTAAGGCCAAGATCAGCAGTGTCAAGATATTTCAAAGAATAAATCTCGATAAAGAACACTTCTTTAACAACATCGGTTCCCTTCATGCCCGCCCGCCTTTGACAACGCTCATATGAATCACCTTGTTATATTGGCGTTGCTGGTCCAATCCGCTTCGCGAATGGAGGAGGTCTTTCAAACTGTGTTGTCCGTGTGCCTTGAGTTTCTTGCGGATACTTCCAAGGTGGGACTTCACCGTGCCCTCTGAAATGTTCAACTGTCTTGCCATCTCATGGGTGGATACGCCATTTCTGAGCAGGGAGGCGATTCGCATCTCGGTCGATGACAGACTCATCGCGATGCCGGGGTCCATGGACAAAGAGGAAGTCAGGTTATCGAGATACCAGGCAAGCGCATCAATTTGATCTTTACGTATGTAGCCAGTCCGATCACTTCTCAGCCGGGTGAGCAGGGGCATTAGGAGATTTCTTAATCTAACGTCGAGTTGGCTCTCCTTTTCCTCTTTTTCCCGCTCGATATTTCTGACAAGCACCGACAGGGCGTTATTAATTTTCATGAGTTGGTCGTTCAAGCTCTCAAGCCGGCGCCACCCGGCCACCAGTTCGGAGCGACTCTGCCTTACCTGCTCAATCAGTGCGTTTGATTGCCTCTCATTTTCAAGGTCTGTTAAGGCCCTCGATATCGAATGTTGCAACAGATCATTTTGAAAGGGCTTCTCCAGTAAGTCGAAAGCGCCTAGTTTCAAAGACCGGATGGCCCTATCTTTTTCGGCCTGTTGTGTTGTAAGAATAATTCTTATATCGGTTCCGAACTGAAGCATCCGGCTCATGCCCATGACACCAAGTATTGAAACATCAAGCAGGACTACATCGCACCCATTGCGCCCGATATATTCAATGGCCGCCTCCAACTGGGCAAAGCCTTCAGCGCGAAGGCCCCAACCCCGAATTATCTCAAGGAGTGCTCCGGCCGCATTCAAGTCTCTATCCAGTGTAACGACCCTGTAACCCGTAAATGATTCCATGTGATCATCTTCCAACCAAGAAGGTCATGAATTTCAAAGATATGTCTTGATTTATCATAAAACAGTTGCTGCATTCTGACATTGCAAGATAAGAAGAAGGCGGGTGGAGTCAATACATACTCTACGGTGTAATCCTTCTAATAGAATATGTAAGAAGAAAGTATGCAAACGGCAGGCATGTAGTCCTGATATTAACTTTCGAAGTATTCCTAATGGGTATTTATATGTAGATATTTTTTTGAAGAATGCCTGACTGGTATATGTATACGGATATCTGGATTGAGGGACTGAGGGTGAATTGGGACTTTATCTTTAATTCCTGAATTCCTAAGTCCCCGAATTCAGGCCATGAATTTTTTATGATTTTTGGGAAAATGAGCGAACGCCACCTTGGGAGGCGGCGCTACCGGGTTTTGATGATGAAGCTAGTTTATGGAAAGTCTTCTTTCGTAGCTCTCCCTTTTTCGATTGACTTCCCGTACCTTCTTTTTATTTTTCGCGATGACGGATTTCACCATTGCCGCGATTTCGGCGCCCGTGACAGCATCTTTGAGCAGGAAGTGGTCCGCCCCGTACTCTTCGGCGATTTTTCGGTATTCGGGAAGGTCGTAGCTGGTAAAGATGTTTATCACAAGGTTCGGATAATGACCCTTTATCTCACGAGTCAACTCGAGGCCGTTTTTCCCGGGCAGCCGTATGTCCATAAACACAATGTCGGGTGAAGCTTCGTCGATTTTTGCGAGAGCATCGGAACCGTCAGCAGACTCGTTAACCGAAATCGATGGTATGTACATCTTGAGGATTTCTTTGAAAGAACGTCTAAAAAAATCGTTGTTCTCCACGATGAGTACAGCTGACATTTGCCTTCTCCTCTTCTTGCCCCCCCAGGGCACATTTAGCCAAGCGTAACAAGTACTTTGCTTTTTAATTGTGCTTAATATTATTGTCGAAAGGCGTTTCGGTAAATACACGGTTTCCCGTATTGTTGCGGTTCCAGAACATTATATTGTCAGTATTGCGTTTTCCCCGCAGACGGAACCGAACTTGGGCCGGAACTGCCCGATGACCGGAAAACAGATAAATTCCGGCAGGATAAAAAAATAAGCCGTGATTGACATTAGTGCTCGTTTTGCTATACTGCGTTAGTGCTGATCCTGATCCATTTTTGTCCAAAAGACTTCTTGAGGAGGAGAAATCCTTTGCGCCAGACAAAATTCATATTCGTCACCGGTGGAGTTTTATCCTCGCTTGGCAAGGGTCTCGCAGCGGCGTCCATCGGCGCATTGATGGAGAGCAGAGGGCTTCGCGTTTCGCTTATGAAGCTCGATCCGTACATCAACGTTGATCCCGGAACCATGAATCCTTTTCAGCACGGCGAGGTTTTCGTTACAGACGATGGAGCTGAAACCGACCTCGACCTGGGCCACTATGAGCGGTTCACACATGCGCACCTCGGCAAGAAAAGCAACTACACGTCGGGCAGTATCTACTATTCGGTGATAATGAAGGAAAGGCGCGGGGAGTACCTGGGTGGGACCGTGCAGGTCATCCCCCACATCACCGACGAGATCAAGGCATGCATCCGCGGGTGCGCCGACGATGTGGATATCGTCATAGTGGAAATCGGCGGGACTGTGGGAGACATTGAAAGCCTGCCCTTTCTCGAAGCTATCCGCCAGTTTCGAAACGACCTCGGCAGGGAAAACGCAATTTTTGTTCACGTAACGCTCGTTCCATATCTGGCGACTTCCGGTGAGGTGAAAACCAAACCAACTCAGCACAGCGTCAAGGAACTGCGCGGCATTGGCATTCAACCCGATATCCTGCTTTGCCGGACAGAAAAACAGCTCTCTGCCGATATAAAGGGAAAGATATCCCATTTCTGCAACGTGGACACCGATGGCGTAATAACGGCCAAAGACGTTGATTGCATCTACGAGGTGCCTCTGCTCTTCCACGAGGAAGGGCTGGACGAAAAAATCGTGAGGCTTCTAAATATCTGGACGCGTGCTCCCGTGCTCGATGATTGGCAAAAGCTGGTGGTTGCGATGAAAAATCCGCTGTTCGACGTGCGGATAGCCATAGTAGGGAAATACATCGACCTAAAGGAATCCTACAAGAGCCTCAATGAAGCGCTGGTACACGGGGCTGCGGTTCACGGTGTAAAGCTTCATCTCGATTACGTCGATTCGGAGGACGTGGAAAAAGATGGTGGAGAGGTGCTGATCGAAGGGGCCGATGGTATCCTGGTGCCCGGCGGCTTCGGCCAGCGTGGAGTCGAAGGCAAGATCAAGGCGATCCGTTTCGCGCGTCAGAACAAGGTTCCTTTCCTGGGCATCTGCCTTGGAATGCAGCTCGCCACGGTTGAGTTCTCCCGCAATGTCGCGGGGCTCGACAGAGCCCACAGTATAGAGTTCGACAAGCACACGCCCCACCCTGATATACCTGATGCGGGAGTGGTTCGACTATAAGAGCAATACGATCATACGGCGAGATGAAGATTTCGAATACGGAGGCACATGCGTCTGGGCGCCTATCCATGCGTCCTTGAGCCTGATACCTTCGCCGCCAATGCCTACCAGACGATTGAAATTTCACGAGCGGCACCGGCACCGTTACGAGTTCAACAATGAGTACAGAAAAATTCTGGCGCAGCATGGAATGCTTTTCACCGGCCTGTCACCGGACAAGAACCTGGTCGAGGTGATAGAGCTGCCCGATCATCCCTGGTTTCTGGGGTGCCAGTTCCACCCGGAGTTCAAGTCACGTCCGATGGAGCCCCATCCGCTGTTCAAGGCCTTCACGGGAGCGACCCTTATAGAAGCGAGGAGAAAGAACCCCGAATCATCCACCAAACGCTGCTAGGGTGATCTCAATGGATTTTGAACTTTTTGGCCAGAAGATTGGGCGGGACCGCCTGTTTCTAATTGGCGGGCCCTGCGTTATCGAAAGCGAGGAGATTGCTTTCGAGGTGGCTGGTTTTCTAAAGGAAACCTGCGCGCGGCTGCAAATCCCCTTCATCTTCAAAAGCTCCTATGACAAGGCAAACCGGACATCGGGGAAGTCATATCGGGGGCCGGGACTGGAGAAAGGTCTAAATGTTCTGGCCACTATCCGGGACAGGTACAAAGTCCCGATCCTGACCGATGTTCACACTCCGTCAGAGGTCGAGCCTGTATCTCAAGTAGCGGATATTCTTCAGATTCCAGCCTTTCTTGCGCGCCAGACGGACCTGCTGGCGGCCGCCGGCGCGACCGGTAAACCCGTAAATGTCAAAAAAGCCCAATTCCTTTCACCACGCGACATGGGAGAGGTGATCAAAAAGATCAGGGAGACCGGAAACGAGCGGATTCTTCTGACCGAGCGCGGCGCCCAGTTCGGCTATAACAATCTGGTGGTGGATATGCGCTCTATCGGGATCATGGCGGATTTTGGATATCCGGTCGTCTTTGACGCTACCCACAGTGTTCAGCTCCCGGGTGCTCAGGGGACGTCGTCAGGCGGGGAGCGGCGTTTTGTGCCCCCCCTGGCTCGGGCTGCGGTGGCGGCCGGAGCGCACGGAGTCTTCATCGAAACGCACCCGGAACCCGACAAGGCCCTTTGCGACGGCCCTAATTCTCTTCGGCTCGAACATGCAGCCAAGCTCCTCGAGAGCCTTGTTCGAATTTATGAAATAGTAACAACAACAGGTGAATAGGTGAATACGTCAATCAGCGATCTGCCTGATGAGCTCAAGAAGCGGATACTTCCCATACGGATGATGATCTTCGACGTTGATGGGGTCCTCACCGACGGGCGGGTTATCTATTCGGACGACGGTTCCGAGATAAAAGAGTTCGACGTTCAGGACGGACATGGAATAAAGCTTTTGCAGCGAGCCGGAATCGAGGTGGCGCTTATAACGGGCCGGGCATGCCGGGCAGTCGGGCACCGTGCTCTGGCTCTTGGGATAACCAGGGTGCACCAGGGAGCCAAGGTCAAGCTGGAACCATACGAGAAGCTTTTGGCGCAGACAGGCTTTAAAGAGCAGGAGACCGGCTACATGGGAGACGACCTCATAGATATTCCCGTGATGCGCAGGGCAGGGTTTTCGGTTGCTGTCCCAAACGGGACGCCGCATATTTTTCCCTACGCGCATTATGTGACCAGGGCAGGCGGTGGCCGGGGAGCGGCAAGGGAGGTTTGCGAAATGATCCTGCAGGTCCAGGGGCTGTGGGAAAGCACAATGCGGCGCTATCTGGGCTAAGGTAAGGCAAAAATAAAAAGTAAATGGCTCGCCCGATCAAAGGCACGGTTTTTGCCGTCGCCGAAGGCAGCGGCGTACCCGGCTGGCGGTCCCTCCGCCCGATTTTCTCCCAGTTTTCAAAGCCTTGCGTAATAAGCCTTTACACTCAACGCTACCCCATGTTAAAGTACTCGGTGAAGTCTAATCCTCTAATTTGATTAAAGATTTTAACCTGCGACAAAAGTATTATTCGTCAAGGGGGTCAAAGAAAAGGAAGATCGTTTGAGTTTTTTGCTTTTTTTCCGTTTAGCAGAAAAAGCCTTTCTCGATGAAAGAAATTTTTTGAATACCAGGGCAGGCTTTTTTAGCGTTGTCCCCGTGGTTCCAATCTTCTCCGGGGGGGATGAGTTGCGGATCACGGCTACCGCTAAGGTTGAATAATGGGTTTGAAGGGCAAGCTCGCGCAGTTTTTTGTAATCATGGTCATAGTGGCGCTGAGCCTGGTTCTTGCCGCCGGTATCTGGAAAGGGAAATCGCGGCCGGTAAAGCAGGTGGCCCAACAGGCCCCTCCAAGCGATGCGGAAATGAAACTCAAGGACATGGAATTCACCGAAATGCAGGAGGGAAGGAAGTTCTGGACACTTTGGGCTTCGGAGGCCAAGTATTTCCAGGACCAGCAGAAAACTCTGCTGCTTGCAGTCCGGCTGACATTCTATCAGGATAAATCCAACGAAGAAATCCATCTAGAGAGCCGTGAAGGGGTACTGTACGCCGGGACAAAAGATATCGAACTCAGCGGCGACATTCGGGTCACGCTGCCGCACGATTATGTGATGACAACCGAGAAGGCGCATTACATACACAGCAACAAAATTGTTGAGTCTGACACTCCCGTTCATGTGACGGGTCCAGGGTTGACGCTTGATGGCGACGGGTGGAAATATAAAATCGCGGACCATGTCGCGAATGTATTTGGCAAAGTCACAGCCTCTCTGGTTGTTGACGACCTCAGAGTCGAAAAATAGCCCTGCGGGGCACATATCCCAGATCAAGGAATCATGATGAGGAGAATCATACCTTTTTACTTTTGTCTTTTTACTTTTGCCTTCTTCCCTGTCTGCTGTCACGTTTATGGAGCCAACGGCTCAAAGACGCCCGGGCAAACGGTGGACTTCAGTGAAAAGCTAAACAACAGCCAGTCGCCTATTCACATAACAGCCGACAGGATGGAGGCGAACCAGGACCAAAAGACCATAGTTTTCGAAAGCCATGTCGTGGTTGTCCAGGATGATGTCACCATCACCTCCGACCGGCTCAAAGTGACATTGCTCGAAGGGGAAGCCAAAGCTGCATCTGACGACGCGGCCGGGGCTCAGAGAATAGACTTCATAGAATTTGACGGGGATGTTAAATTCACGCAGCTAGACCGCCTTGCGACTGCCAAAAAGGCCATATACTACCAGAAGGAACAGAAGATAGTGCTGCACGGCCGGCCCGTGGTCACCAAGGGGCAGGACCGGGTTGAGGGAGATCTCATCACGATTTACGTCAAGGATGGGCGCAGCATTGTGGAAGGCGGCAGCGGGGCGCCGGTGCAGGCCGTTTTGTTTCCGAACAAAAAGGAATAGCTGTGTCGCGCGAACTCAAAAAGCTGATCGTTAAAGACATTGTAAAGAGTTATCAGGGACGGCGTGTTGTCGATCATGTCAGCCTCGAATTGCATGAGGCGCAAATTGTAGGGCTGCTTGGACCAAACGGCGCCGGGAAATCGACGACCTTTTACAGCGTAGTGGGCATAATCCGTCCGGACAGTGGGGCTGTATATCTTAATGGGGAAAACATAACGGCTCAGCCGATGTACTTAAGGGCCAGAAAAGGGGTCACCTACCTGTCCCAGGAACCTTCCGTTTTCCGCAAGCTGACTGTGGAACAGAATATAATGGCCATTCTCGAAACTCTCGAGATTGGAAAAGAGGAGAGGCAGGCAAGGCTCAAAGAACTTCTCGGTGAGTTGCGGATAGCACATCTTGCTAAAAATAAGGCCGACAGGCTTTCGGGGGGTGAGAGAAGGCGAGTGGAAATTACACGGGCACTCGTTACTCAACCCAGTTTTATTCTGCTCGATGAACCGTTCGCGGGCATAGACCCGCTCGCTGTCGTGGAAATCCAGGGTCTTATCATGGCGCTCAAAGCAAAGGGCATAGGCGTAATGATTTCCGATCACAATGTACGCGAAACGCTCAAGGTGTGTGATTGGGCTTATATAATGCATGAAGGGCGGATCCTGGAGAAAGGAGACCCGGTCAGTATCGCTGAAAGCGATCTTGCCAGGCGCACCTATCTTGGGGATCAGTTCAGTTTGTAAATGGATTGATTGATGGCATTGGAACTAAAACAGCAGCTAAGACTGAGCCAACAGCTCATTATGACCCCCCAGCTGCAGCAGGCGATCAAGCTGCTGCAACTTTCGCGATTGGAATTGCTGGAAACGATTCACCAGGAACTGGAAACAAATCCTCTGCTCGAAGAGTCCCAGGAAGAACTTCCCACCGAACAGGACGCTGAACTCGAGACTCTCACCACGGAAGAGACTCCTTTCCAGGAAGTGCAGCTTTCTGAAAAAATGCGGCAAGACTTTGATTGGGAAGGGTATTTGGATGAATACAATACAAGCACCCCCGCGTTTGCTGAAACCGACCCTAACCAGGAATGGCCGAGCTTCGACAGCAGGCTCAGCGAACCCACATCGTTAAAAGACCATCTCGAATGGCAGATCAGACTTTCGGACTTCTCCGATGAGGAACGGGAAATAGGTGCGTGCATAATCGGAAATCTCGACAATGACGGCTATCTCGATGCGACAATTGAAGAGGTAGTCGAAATGTCCGGGGCAACTCCGGCAATGGTTGAACAAGTCCGGCAGGATACAGACCTTCGATCCGACCGGGGTTGGCGCCAGGGACCTCAAGGAATGTCTGCTGGTGCAGGCTAAGAACCTCGATCTCGATAGACGGAGCTTGTTGTCCGAATAATAGAGGACCACCTGCACTATCTTGAAACAAAAAATTATGCCGCTCTGGTTCGCGCCCTCAAACGCAGTCCCGAGGAAGTAAAGGCTGCGGTAGAAATTATACTCGGGCTCGATCCCAGACCGGGCAGCGCATTCAACAAAGAGACTGTCGAATATATCAGCCCCGATATCTACATTTTTAGAATTGATGACGAATGGGTCATATTGCTAAACGAAGACGGTATGCCCAAACTGAGGGTCAGCTCTTATTACAAGGACGCCCTTGGAGAGGGCGATTCGCTGCCCACCGAAACCAGGGACTACATTCAGACGAAGCTGCGTTCGGCCGCCTGGCTCATCAAGAGCATTCACCAGAGACAGCGGACCCTCTACAAGGTGTCCCAGAGCATAGTGAAGCTGCAGACGGATTTCTTTGAAAAAGGGGTGGCGCACCTCAGGCCAATGGTGCTAAGAGACGTTGCCGAAGATGTCGGAATGCATGAATCGACCATCAGCAGGGTTACCGCAAGTAAGTACATGCATACGCCGCATGGGATTTTTGAGTTGAAATATTTCTTTAACAGTTCAATAAATAGCGTGATGGGCGAAGCGGTCGCCTCGGAGTCTGTAAAGGATCGAATACGGCATCTTGTTCGAGAGGAGGACTCCTCAAAGCCATACAGCGATCAGGAACTAGTGGAGATTCTGGAAAAGGAAAATATCAGCATCGCCAGGCGCACCGTCGCCAAGTACCGTGAGATGCTGGGGATTTTGCCCTCCAACAGAAGACGGAAATCTTCCTGGGGGTCCTGAGAGACAAAAAGGGATAATCATGCAGATTAAAATATCTTTCCGGCATATCGAACCTTCAGATCCCTTGAAATCTTATGTTGAAGACAAGCTCGCAAGAGTTAAGAAATACCTGGAAGAACCCATAGAAGCCCACGTGGTGCTCAGAGTGGGAAAAATTCCGGCACATCGCCGAAGTCTCCATCGACGCCCCGGGCTTTCGGCTCAACGGCACCGAAGAAACCGATAGCATGTATTCCAGCATCGACCTGCTCGTGGATAGCCTTGAGGCACAGGCTGCCAGGAAAGGGAAGGAAAAAGTCAACCGGCGCAGGTCCGGCGGGGGGGGCCAAAAGGACTCAACCGGATTGTCTGAAGCCGCAGAGCGTTCGCCCCATGACGACAAAGAGCTTCGAGTGATAAGAGCTGAGCAGGTTTACGCAAAGCCTATGCACCTCGATGAAGCGGTAATGGAGTTAAACCTTTCGAACGGCGAGTTCATGTTGTTCACAAACAGGAGCACGCACCGGGTTAATGTTCTGTACAAGAGAAAAGACGGCAATCTCGGCCTCATTGAAGCAGTCGGGTAGTTGAACGGAGGGCGCGCAAGAAAGGACTGAGCGTTGAGTGCTGCTCCTCAGGCCTCTTTTCGGTCCTATTCTCAGTTGCGGTAGAGGAAATTTAATGAAAATTCTAGATATTCTCGCAGTGGACTCCATTGTTCCCGAACTCAAGGGGAGAAACAAAAATCAGGTGCTTGAAGAGCTGATTGATGCCGTGAAACAGAATAAACCCCATCTGGATCGCGATCAGTTCATGAAAGTCTTGCTCGAAAGAGAAAGACTGGGCAGCACCGGAATCGGGGACGGGATTGCCATTCCACATGGGAAGCTAAATGATATCAAGGACCTGGCGCTCTCATTCGGCCGTTCGACGGAAGGCATTGATTTCGAATCCATGGATGGAAAGCCTGTTCACCTTTTCTTTCTTCTAGTGGCGCCTGAGGCGTGCGCAGGAGTTCACCTGAGGGCACTGGCAAAGATCGCCAGGCTGCTTAAAAACGGAACTGTGAGAAAGAGGCTTGCCAAAGTTGACAGCCGGGAAGACATCTTTTCAATCATTCAGCAGGAAGACGAGGATTTCTAGCCCGGACTTTTCCTCAAGGATAGCAGCTTGCGCCCTCCTTTTTTCCCTCCGATTCGTTGTGTGCCCGCACTTTGCCGGATTTGGATATGCAGGGATTGCAAATGAACCCAAGAAAGCTGCACGTTATTGTTGTCACTGGTCTTTCCGGATCTGGTAAAAGTACCGCGATCAAAGCTTTTGAGGATATAGACTATTTTTGCATCGACAACCTGCCGGTGCCTCTGCTGGGGAGCCTTCTGCAACTGTGCGAGCAAGATATGCCGGACATGAAGAGGATCGCCCTGGGAATAGACATCAGGGAGCGCAAGTTCCTCAAAGATTACAACCAGATATTTTCGGTGCTGGAAGATGCCGGCTACAGGTTCGAAATCATTTTTCTCGAAGCAAGCGATGAAATATTGCAGCGAAGATATAGTCAGACCCGCAGGGTCCACCCTGCAGCCCCTTCCGAGCATCAGTTGCTCCAGGCAATCGACTTTGAGCGGGAGCAGTTGCGCGCGCTGCGCGGCAGGGCAACCAGGGTCATCGATACCGGTACTCTTTCGGTCCATGAACTTAAGCGGCTTATAACGAGGACCTATTCTTACACCGCCGAAAGTGAGCAACTCAGTATCCAGGTCCTCTCCTTCGGCTACAAATACGGAGTTCCGCTTGAAGCCGACCTGGTAATGGACGTGAGATTCCTTCCAAACCCGTACTTTATAGAAAATTTAAAAGACCTGGATGGCTGTTCGGCCCCTGTCCATTCATGGGTATTACAATGGCCCTCGGTGCAGGAGTTTCTCTCCGATTATTGCGCGTTGCTTCTCAAGCTTCTGCCCTCTTACGTGCAGGAAGGCAAGCGGTATCTAACCGTGGCTTTCGGGTGTACAGGAGGCAAGCACCGCTCGGTTGTAATCGCCGAAGGAATCGCTGACAGGTTGAGAAAAAATAGTTATCATGTAACAGTGTTCCATAGAGATATTAATCTGGAATGAGAGGTTTGAATTGAGCCGGGAAAACGATACGGGCCTCATAGGAGTCATAGCCACATCTCACTGCAGGCTGGCCGAAGAGATGCTCGCGTGCGCCGAGATGATCGTCGGCCCCATGCAGAACTGCAAGGCCGTCTGCTTCAAACCGGCTCAGACAGTTGACGAATTGATCAAGCTGATGGGGGACGCGATAAAAGAGGTGGACCAGGGAAAGGGCGTTTTGATACTCACCGACCTTTTTGGCGGCACGCCCGCAAATATCAGCTTGTCGTTCCAGGGACCGAAGGTGGAGGTTGTCTGCGGCATGAATCTTCCAATGCTGATCAAGCTTGCCAGGTGCCGAAACGGGTATAGTCTGGGCGAAGCTGCTGCTTTGGTGAAAGAGTACGGACAGCGCCACATATCTCTTGCCAGCGAAGTGCTTTCCCGGTCGGCGAAATAGTCTAGTGGAAATTACTGTCTTCTACCTACCTCTGGCAATCCGATATCGCCTCGATCCTGGAAATAGAATACGACAGCCAGCCCGAACCATGGACCCAACGGGCTTTCGTGGAGGAAATCAATAGGGCTGATTCGAACGTCCTGGTGGCGCGGCTGCCCACTGGGGACCTCGTCGGGCGAGTCGTCTCCGCAGGTCGCGGGATATATTTGCTTCTGGTCGGTTCAAGGCGAGATTCAAATCCTCAATTCGCAGTACGCAAGACCTTAAGGCGAAAAGGAATAGCTCGAAAGCTCATTGAGACCGCGATTCGACCGGGACGGGAGCGCATGCCGGATTGATCACACTCGAGGTCCGGAAAAGCAATGCCGCTGCCCGAAAACTCTATGAATCTTTCGGATTTCATTGTGACCGGCGAACGGCCCAACTACTACGGCGTCCTGAAGGAATCGGCTATCCTGATGGAACTCGAATTAACGAATTAAGGAATTTTCCACATGCCTTTTGACCAGTTTCAATCAGACGCTCTCACCAGGAACCTGGACCTGACAAATATCGCGGTAGTTATTCCGCAATCTTTTCAGATCCCTGGAGGATGCGGTTAAAGGTTATGCCGGCAAGGAAAAGCAGGCCCGCGAGCTTCTTTTGGAATACCATCACAGGTACAGGAACTGGCATTTTGTTGTTCAGGAAACCCAGAGGTATGCCGTCGGCAATCTGCGGCTCTATCGAAACAGCGAGCTTTGCGGCAAGGTGATATATCTGCTATCGGGCATTTTTATCGATGCCCTGAAAAGGTCGGAACGGTTTGAAATTCAAAGCCTTGCCGCCGATCATCTTCTGTCATACTGGATCAAACTCCTGGAGGAAATGCCCGAAGAAATGGCCAAACCGGCCTTGGGCGATATCAGCGCCGACGCAATAGAGACGGTCTTCAAAAAGGACGCTTCATTCCATCAGGGAATTCTGAGGCATTTTTTGTATGAACTCTCAGAACTGCCCGAGGCGCCTTTTGAGTTCCTAATGCGAAGTTTTTACCCTCCCAAACGCATCGGGTCCCGGCTGCTGAGAATCTGGGAAAACGGTTCCTCATTTGTGGAACTCAGGGCTTTTCTGGTAAGATTTCTAAGGAATACTTATGAGTTCTGGCTGCGCAGGGAAGACCCCGGCGCGTGGTTGGATGAGCATGGGAGGTAGACTCTGTCCTGCAGATCCCTGGGCGGAATCGCTCAGCCACGATCTTTTATCCAGGCGACTGCACGTGCTGGAGACTGAAGTCGTTGCGGACCCCGATAATCGCAAGGCTGTCGAAGCCCTGACCGGCATGATCGACTTCCACGATATCATTCAAATCTATTTCCGTTTGCCTCAAAAGCTCGATGATAATGGAGGCAAGGCTGAAACAGGTGGTGCAGGCGCCCAGGCGGCTCATAACAGCATGCTCTTGCGGCTGAAGATCCTGGAAGTAAAGGGGCTCGAAGCTATTCAGGAAGATGTGCTTCGAGAAATAAACTTCGAGATCGGCAGGTGGATTCGCCAGGAACCCCGAGATCAACTGGAGCCCCTGATCGAGCGCACATTGAAGGTCCTGGAGATCCCTCTTCAAAACTACCCGCAGGCAGCCATCCAGATCATCCGCACGATGGGTTTGGAAATTACGGCAACAGACCACAGGCCGTTGATTGATTTCTTCCTGAGGCAAATCATACGGCTTTGTTTTCAGTCTCCCAGGCTTGGACAGGTAAACAACAGATGGCAGATATCGGTAAACCCTGCCCATCTTCCCAATATAAGGGTCTGGCTCGACATAATAAAATCCAATCCCCTGAGATCGAGGGCGCTCCTTTCCGCCCTGATTGTGAATCTGTCATTGGGCGGGATCTTCGTCCGGGATACCGATCTTTTTCAAAAAGACGTCTCCCAGTTGCTCAACTCTCCCATTCGCCCTGTTTACAACCTGGTAAAGCAGCTCGCAAAGCTGTTTCCTGTCTATTTCAGCCAGATTGGGGCCGAAGGACTGCTCAGAAAGGTTTCCACCGATATTGACGAGATCACCGGCAGAGGCGACAAGCTTATTCACTTCCTTAGAAAACAAAGTCATGTGGAAAGCAACAATGCAATTGTATCTTTCATACAGGGAATAATCGAATACTGGCGCACAATGGATAAAAAGCGCCTGGAAGGGCTGATCCCGGATGAGGTCTATTGCGAAGTCCCTGAATCCGGGCCTCTGGTCGATGACATCCACAAGATTTTCCAATATCTTTTCAGCACCAGGACGATCCACCACGTTCAGGACCTGCTCGATTTGTCAGAAGATCAGGCCCGGGCACTGATTGCACAGGTAGAGGACGTTTCCGAAAAAGAGCGCGCGCGCGCTTTTCTCATGATCCAGTTCCATCAGCTTCTCCATGAAAAATATGCCCTGAGCTTCAAGGATATTCACATCCATCTCCAGCGCGCAAAAACCATTGGCCTGCCCGATCCGGGGAAACTGACCGATGCGCTCGAAAACAGTGATAAATATCACTTGCTCAATACCATTCTGGATTATCTCGGCGAGTTGAACGAAGTCATCCTGACCCCCGGCGAACTGAAGATAATGGAGAACATTTACTACAAACGCCACATCGCAGTAGACATTCCCTCGATGTATGGGTCTTATAACGAACCTCGCTTCGATGCCCTCGGGCTGACCTTTCGGCTGGAAAACCTCGCTAATGTGCATATTCGAGGAGATCATATTTTCAATCAACCTGAGTTTTATCACAAGGGCCACATTTCACCGGATCGCGCGTTTCATTCCGCTTTTCATGAAAGCGCTGGAGATTGACGGGATTACCTCCAGCCGCCTCGAGAGCCAGCAGGAGCTTTTCATTAAAGCCCTTGAGGTCCCCGGGTTCTCGCATTCACAGTTCATGGACATCTTCAGGGGTTTTTCCGAAGCTATAAAGCAGATAATCCAGACCTATTACGATTCGGTTCACGATGAAAATCTCGAACTTATAATCAAGCAACTCGGGCCCGACAGACTGATTCAGCGATATCAAAGAGACGGTGAGGCCTCGGCGGAAAGGAATCCAGAGAGTCTCCGAGAGCTTTCTGCGCGACCTGATCGCCAGGACTTTCGGGCTCCAGTATTTCGACCATTTTATCGCCAGCATTCTGACCACGCTGGCCACGCAGCGCGAAGGACTGAGCGCCACCGATCTGGACCTGCTGCTCAGCTATGACCCCGGCAGGACTGTTTCCCACATTTATCGCCCGAAAAACGAGAGTCCACGATTCCATATACATGGGCAGCAAGGGGCACATACTGGCCAATCTGCATTCCATGGGAATCAAGGTCCCGCCCGGTTTCGTCATAACTACCGAGTATTTCCGGTGCAGGCCCGTGATAGAGAGTTTCTGGCAATCGCGTGAGGATTTCGTAGAGCGGGTGCATGTCAATGGTGGCCCAGGCTGGAGGTCGAAACCGGGCCGCAAGTTCGGCCACTCTGCCAACCCGCTTCTTTTCTCGGTCCGTAGCGGCTCTGCCGTCTCGATGCCCGGAATGATGAATACATTTCTCAACGTGGGAATCAACGAACAAATAGTAGAAGGCCTTATTTCGCAGACCGGTGAAGCCTGGTTCGCCTGGGACAATTACAGGCGCTTTGTCCAGTCCTGGGGAATGTCATTTGGAATTCCGCGCGACGAGTTCAGCGGAGTGATGAACAAGTACAAGAGAAGATATGGCAGGTCCGTCAAACGGGAATTCTCCCCGGTTGAAATCAGAGAGCTTGCCCTTGCCTACCGGGAAGTGCTGAAGGCTCATAATATCGAATTTTGCCGAATCTCCCCGAGGAACAGCTCTTAACGGCCATTCAGCAGGTCGTGGAATCATGGGAATCGGACAAAGCAAAGCACGTACCGGGAAATCATGATGCTCTCGGACAACTGGGGCACTGCCGTTACCATCCAGTCAATGGTGTTCGGAAACCTGGACACTCATTCGGGGGCCGGTGTCATGTTTACCCATGATCCGCGCACTTCTGCGGACAAGGTCGACCCGGTCGGCGACTTCACCTGGGGCAACCAGGGAGAAGACGTAGTGGGGGGCCTGGTCAAAACGCTCCCGCTCTCCGAAAAACAAAGACTCGGCGCGGCTGAGCCCAGGGAGACTTCTCTCGAAGCCCTTTTCCCGCGCGTCTATAAAAGATTGCTGGACATAGCCAGAAAGCTTGTCTATGAAAATCACTGGGCGCCCCAGGAAGTGGAGTTTACATTCCAGGGGGAGGGTGAAGAGGGCGTCTATGTCTTGCAGTCCCGTGACATGATCCCCCGCATAAAGCGCTACTATCCGGTTTTCAAGAAGATCGAAGACCTGCACTCCAGGTACCTGGGAAGCGGTATCGGGGTCAGCGGCGGCGCGATTGCCGGACTGGCTGCCTTTGACCTGGAATCCATCCAGCGCATCAAAAAAGAGCACCCCGGACAACCGGTTATCCTGATCCGCTCCGACACCGTCCCCGATGATATACACGAGATTTCGATTGCAGATGGGCTCCTGACCGCCAAGGGGGGCGCCACATCGCACGCCGCCATCGTCGCCCACCGGCTTGACAAAACGTGCGTAGTCGGTTTGGGCCGCATGAGGGTCCGAGACTCGGAAAATACGTGCGCAATCGACGGCCACCCGGTTAAAACAGGCGACTCGATAAGCATTGACGGCAGGAGCGGAGCAGTCTACTCGGGAATGCTGGAAGTGGAACGGGTAAATCTTTCGTCTAGTGCGGATTATGAGTAGACAGGGCTGAGGACTGAGGAGGGGCGTAGACTGAGAACCTGGTCGTCAAGCACTAAGAACAGCAGGATGGGCGGAGCGAAGAGACTGTGTCGTAATTCAGAAATTGCTCGGACATCTTAACTATCTTTCTCGGCCTTTCCTCCGTGCTCTCTGTGTCTCTGTGGTCAAACCGTAATTCGCTTCAAGGCTCCACCGTATTCAAAGCTGCAACGGACCTTTCGACGATGCCGGCAGGCAAAGGGAGATAGCCCAATTGATCGCTATAGGCCTGTCCTTCATGGAGGCACCAGCTGAAAATTTCTCGTATGGCCCGGGCCTTTTTCTGATCGTCGTAGCGGTCATAGAGCAGGACCCAGGTCAGCGTTACGATGGGGTATGAATCCGGGCCGTCCGGGTCGGGGATAAAAAGCCGCAGGTTTTGCGGCAAAACAGCCGACGAGATCGATATTATGGCGCTTTCCGGGCTTGGCAGGATGTAATTGCCGGACTTATTCTGGAGATAGGCAATTTCAAGGCCCAGTTTCCGGGCAAAACCCAGTTCCATATACCCGATGGAGCCGAGAGACTCGCGGACCAGCCCGGCGACCCCCTCGTTTCCTTTCGCCCTCATCGCTCTGCCGGGCCAATCCACGATTTTTGCCGGACCGTACTTTTGACGCCACTCGCCGCTGATGGCGTCGAGGTGCTTGGTGAAGGCGAAAGTGGTGCCGCTGCCGTCGCTCCTCACCACCGCAGTGATTGTCATTTTCGGTAGCTGCATGCCCGGATTGCACTCTCTTATGACCGGATCGTTCCAATCTTTGATCTTTCCGAGAAAAATACCGGCCAGGGCTTTCCGGCTCAGCTTCAGCTCACCCTTGAGCCCGGGTATGTTATAAGCGAGCACTACGCCGCCTGCAGTCATGGGGACCATTTTTACGCCGCGCTCTACGCGGGCGATTTCAGCATCGGTCATAGCCGCATCGCTGGCGCCGAAATCCACTCGTTTCTCCTCGGCTATGCCCTTGCCGATGAATCGTTCAATGCCCGCGCCGCTGCCCACCGGTTCATATTTCACAACGATATCGGGATGGGACACCCTATACAGACCAAACCACTTTTCGTACAAGGGGGCAGGGAAAGTCGCCCCCGCTCCCTTGAGCAGGACGGAACCGGACGCCAGTTTGGCTGTAGATGTTTTTCCGGCAGGTGCGCTCACTTCGGTTTGCTTCTCTTCGGAGCGGGAGCATCCCGTAGCCAGCACAAACATTACCAGAGCAGGGACCAGTAGCTTAATCCGGGCTGTCATAATCGGTTCCTCGCCTGTTACTAGCTGAACCTGCCGCTGATGTAGTCCTGAGTATATTTCTCCACGGGATCTTCGAATATCTGCCGGGTCTCTCCGTATTCGACCAGGTAGCCCGTGCGTCCGCCCTGGGTGGTATCGACGTACAAAAACCCCGTCTTGTCAGCTACTCGCTGGGCCTGCTGGAGGTTGTGCGTCACTATTACGATCGTGAAGTTCTGCTTGAGTTCGAGCATAAGGTCTTCGATTCTGCGTGTGGCGATCGGATCCAAAGCCGAACAGGGCTCGTCCATGAGCAAAACCTGGGGTTGGGTCGCAATGGCCCTGGCTATGCAGAGGCGCTGCTGCTGGCCGCCGGACAGGGAAAGTCCGCTGTCGTGCAGCTTGTCCTTTACCTCGTCCCACAGTGCTGCGCGCCGGAGCGCATTCTCAACCCGTTCTGCCTTGTCGCCCTTATAGCCGTTTAGCTTCAAACCAAAGGCCACATTGCGAAAAATGCTCATGGCAAAAGGATTGGGCTGCTGAAACACCATCCCTATATAGCGGCGAACCGCGACGGGGTCGATAGAGGTGTGGTAGATATCGGTCCCCTGGAAACATACCTGCCCCTCGAAGCGAAACCCCCGCACCAGGTCGTTCATGCGGTTGAGGCAGCGCAGCACCGTGCTCTTGCCGCACCCGGAGGGGCCAATGAAGGCTGTGATCTTGCCACGTTCGATCGCTATCCTTGTATCGCGCACTGCTTTGAATTTGCCGTAATAGAGTTCCCTGACATCACAATCTATTACCACTCCATCTTTGTCTCCGTTCGAGACGCTGTTTAAGGAACATTGCGGGGCAAGACTCATGACATTTACCTCCAGTTATAAGAGCGGTGCTTCAGGACCGCGTCATTCTGCCCTGTTGCGAGAAAGGGCTTGTCCTGTCAAGTTCACGGTGAGCACCATGAGCACCAGCACCAAGGCTGCGGCCCAGGCCAGTTCAACCTGGTTTTCGAACGGCATTGCCGAAAAATTGTATATCAAAACGGCCAGTGAAGCCGTAGGCTGCATCAGGTCGATTTTTCCATCGGAAGCAAGCCAATAATTGCTGAAAAGAGCTGTAAACAACAAGGGAGCTGTTTCACCTGCCGCTCGCGCTACCGCCAGCATAATTCCGGTGAGAATTCCCGGAAACGCAGTGGGGAGCAAAACCATCCATACGGTCTGGACCTGTGTGGCCCCCATACCGAGGGCGGCCTCGCGGATCTTCGAGGGCACCATGCGGATCGCCTCTTCAGCCGTAAGCATTACCGTCGGCAGCATAAGGATTGACAGGGCGATTCCACCGGCGAGGGCTGAAAACCCGCCGGTAATCAAAACAACCGCTCCATAGGCAAAGACTCCCGCCAGGATGGAAGGAAAACCTGTCATCAGCTTTGCGCACATGCGCACAACTTTTGCGAGCCTGCTTTCCGGCGCCACTTCCGCAAGAAACACTGCCGATATGATTCCAACGGGAACGCTGATCAAAGCCGCAATTCCCACCATTATTACCGTGCCGGCAATGGCGTTTCCGAATCCTCCGCCCAGCTCGAACGCCGAGGGGGGCAGTTCGGTAAGTGCGCTCATACTCAGCTTTTTCCCGCCCCTTACGAGCAGCATGAATATCACGGAAAAAAGCGGGACCAGGGCCGTAATGGTCATCAGACCGACGAGGACGCTCAGTACGAAACTGAATGCCGATCTGGGGCGGCGCAGCGATTTCTCCAATTGGTGAATGTCGATTCTGACGGGTTCATCAACCGTGCTGACCGCGGGATAAACGGTCTTGTTCATTGCTTCGCTCCTTCCGGGCCGGCAGAGGCCTTATCCAGGATAAAAGCTCCCACCACGTTTACCAGCAAGGTGATTCCCAGCAGGATGAGGGCTGCGAACATCAAAACCCCTATCTCGCCCGGGCCCGCCTCGGCGAAGTTGTTTGCCAGAAGGGCGGCCAGGGTATTGCCCGGCGAAAACAAGGACCAACTGATCACATTCGAGTTGCCGATCAGCATGGCCAGGGCCATCGTCTCGCCAAGCGCCCTGCCGAACGCCAAGATAACGGCCCCGAAAATCCCTTTTGACGCCGTTGGAAGAATAACGCCCAGAATGGTTTCCCACCGGGTAGCACCCAGGCCGTAAGCTGCCTGGCGTAATTTGGGCGGCACGGCAAGCAGTGAATTGAGGCTTATGGCGGCAATAGTGGGCATGATCATGACGGAGAGCACAATGCCGGCCGGCAACATACCCGGCCCGCTCAGGGTGGTGCTGAATATGGGAATCCAGCCCAGCTTCACCTGGAACCATTGGCACAAGGGTCTGATAAGGGGTATGATGAAATATATTCCCCACAGCCCGTAGACCACACTGGGAATAGCAGCGAGAAGTTCGATGAGGTTCTTTAAAAGAACTTCAAACCGGTCCGGCAGTTTTCCCAAGAAAGGGTGGAACTGGACGCCAAAGAGCTTCAAAACGGAGAATACCAGGGCGGCAAGGAAATGTTCGCTCAGAAAAACGGCCACTGCAACGCCGAACAAGGCGCCAAGGACCAGGGCCAACAAGGAACTGTACAGCGTACCCCAGATCTCGGGCAGGACCCCGAACTCTTTGGTGTTGGGGTCCCACTTGGTCCCCGTGACGAATCCCCAGCCGTACTTGCTCATGGCCGGGACAGCCTGCCTCGCTATAGTGTACGCTATGTACAAAACGAGCAGTACGGTCAGCCACGCAAACAAATAACTGGCCAATCTGAAGGCGGTGTTGCCGTGCTTCTCAAAGGCCGTGGGAGCGCGAGTGATCGAATCACCCTTACTGGTCGCGTTAGTGCCGGTTTCAGCCATGCAAGATTCCCATCTCCACCGGTGCTTATTTACCCTGAATGTTTTCGAGGGCAGCTTTATCCCTGGCCACTACGGAAGCGGGCAATGGAATATAGCCGAGCAGTGCGCTGCTCCTCTGACCTTCAGTCAGGCAGTACTCGACCACGTCCTTAACTGCCTTGAGCTTGTTCGCATCGTCGTATTTCTTATAGAAAAGCATCCAGGTAAACGTTACGACCGGATATGAAGCATCCCCGTCGGGATCAGACACCCACGCCACAAGGTCGGCAGGCAGTTCCACCGCCGCCAGCGCCGCCTGGGCGGCCTCCGGTGTGGGTTTTACAAATTTTCCAGCCTTGTTCTCGATCGTCGCCATCGGGACCTTCTGAAAGGCTGCATAACCATATTCGATATAGCCAATCGACCCTGGGGTGGTGCGAATGGCGGCCGTAACCCCTTCGTTGCCCTTTGAGCGAGTCCCAACGGACCAGTTGGGCATGTTGTTGATCCCCGGGCTTTTTGCGAATTCAGCGCTGATCGTTGAAAGATGCCGTGTGAAAACGTTTGTCGTGCCGCTGCTATCGGCCCGGACAATAACGTTGATGGGGCTGTCGGGCAGGTTGACGCCCGGATTGCTCTTTGCAATAGCGGGATCGTTCCATTTGGTCACTTTGCCGAGGAAAATACCTGCGTAGGCCTCACGGCTGAGTTTCAGCTCGGGAACCCCCGGCAGGTTGTAAGCGAGAACAATGCTGCCCGCCGTCATGGGGAGCAACTGGACCCCGGCGGCGACTTGTGCTATCTCTTCCTTGGTCATAGCCGCATCGCTGGCGCCAAAATCAACCGTTTTGTTGATGAAATTCTTTACGCCGCTGCCGCTGCCCACAGACTGATAGTCGACCTGGACATTCTGATGATGGGCATGAAAATCCTTGAACCACTTATTGTAGAGTGGGGCTGGAAAACTGGCTCCCGCTCCAGTCAGTCTTACATGCGCGGCAGACTCGTCTGCTCCAAGCGCATAGCCCTGAAAACAAACCAGTAAAATCACAAAAGCGGTCAAGACATTTCGAATTTTCATCCCTTTTCCTTTCAACGCCGAGTATGGTTACGCACGGAAGGCATTTTCCCCTGAAGACTCTTAAAGACCGGCGCGAACCCGCCACCACTAAACTCTCATCTGCTTCTTGACTTGATAGCCACTATTCAAGTATTTGTAAACGGTCAGTCAAATTGGCGTTTTGTGCCCGCTGATCCTTACGGAGTCGAGTCTACAAGGACGTAGAGTGTATTACTGCTATGTTACATTTACGTTAAGAATATGTGATAGCTTTGTTGCGGGGGCGATCTGCGCAAATTCCATCAAACCAGGCGAAAGGTCACAGTGAAACGTTTCTATATCGGTATAGCGACAACATTTCATGATTCAGCGCTCTCAATAGTAGACGCAAACGGAGAGATTTTGTTTGCCGAGGCGACTGAGCGCTACCTGCAATACAAGAGGGCTTTTAATTGCGAGGCCGACAACTTCGTGCGGGTCCCTCAACTCCTTAAGAAGTACTGCGACCCCGACGCCGAATACGTGTTTGCCACAACATGGAGTGATAATGTTGTTGGAGTGCTCGATGGACTCTCCGAAGCCGGGACTTTCAGCCTCGATAAAGTGCGCGACTCATCAACCGAGGTCAATCGCTCCCTGGTGAAAGAATATTCCGAGCTTGTTTTCCTGGCTTATCTTCATGCAGCCCAAAGAACTGCCGGACACGGGCTTGTACATGGGCTGCAGGAAGCGTTCGGACATTCACGATTCCAAATTAAGCGATATCCTCATCACTTGACCCACGCGGCATATTCCTGTCTCACCAGCCCCTTCCGGGAAGCCGCCTGCATGGTCGTAGACGGAATCGGCGAATTCGGCTCGATGGCGTTCTACAGGTACTCGGATGGAAACATCGAGACGGTAAAAAGGCATAAGGGCCCAGAAAGCCTAGGCTTTTTTTACGGCCTTGTCACCGATCTTTGCGGCTTCGATCTCAAAAAGGGCGAAGAGTGGAAAGTAATGGGACTTGCCCCTTACGGGCGGTTCGACCCTGAGATGTATGCCCTTCTCAGCAAAATCTATTATTTCGACTCCGGCAGGCTCAAATTCGTTCCCCTGAAGGAAATACGAAATGTAATAAATGAGCTTCGTAAAATTATAAGTCCATGGAATGTGTCTCCGGAAAAAGCGGCTGACCTTGCCAACGTGGGGCAGGCCATATTCTGTGAAATAATGCTCACCCTGATCAGGGATTTCGAGCAAAATTGCAGCTCCCTCAACCTAACGCTGGGGGGAGGCTGTGCGTTGAATTCCTCTTTTAATGGAGCGATTCTTTCGCAGACCGGTTTTGAAAATCTGTATGTCCCGTCCGCCCCGGCCGATGACGGGGCAGCCATCGGAGCAGCTCTGCTGGCTTTCTGCGAAGACAACCCCGGCTACAGGCCTGAGGGGAAGTTTCTAACTCCATACCTTGGCACGCAGATGTCAACAGATCCGATATTGAGGATGATCGAGTTCAGGGCTGAGAGCAAAGTTCAACACCTGCCTCAAAATATTTGCGAACGGGCGGCATCGCTTCTCGCCGAGGGAAAACTTCTCGGCTGGGTTCAGGGCCGGGCAGAGTTTGGGCCGCGAGCTCTTGGAAACAGGTCTATAGTCGCCGATCCCCGGCCAGCGGATATGAAGGACCGAATCAATGCAAGGGTCAAACTGCGCGAGCCGTTCCGCCCCTTTGCCCCATCAATTCTGCACGAGTACGGAGACGAGTACTTCGAAAACTACCAGGAAGCCCCATACATGGAAAGAACGCTGCGCTTCAGGGCTGAAGCCGCATTGAAAATACCTGCCGTAGTTCATGTTAACGGGACCGGAAGAGTGCAGACGGTCAAGGCCGAATGGAACCCTAAATATTACAGGCTGATCAAATGCTTTCATGACCTCACCGGTATCCCCCTGGTGCTCAACACGAGTCTTAACATCATGGGAAAACCGATTATTCACTCAGCCGAAGACGCTATAGCCTTGTTCTATACCTCAGGCCTCGACGCCCTTGTTATCGAAGACTATCTGATTACGAAATAGGTTTACGAATACTATGAATCGAGGGAGCGCATGATGGATCAGGAAATAAATGTTGTCGCCAGTCTTAAAGCAAAAGAAGGCAGGGAGCAGGAACTTAAGGAACTTCTCCTGACCCTAATTGAGCCAAGCAGATCGGATGAAGGCTGCATTAGATACGATCTGCACCAGTCGATCAAAGACCCTGCTCTGTTCGTATTCTATGAAGCCTGGCAGAGCAAGGATCATTTGAAAAAGCACTCCGCCACATCTCACGTGCAAAGTTACAGGGCCAAGGCAAAGGACCTGCTCGCAGAACCGGGCGAAATAACGTTGCTGGCGAAGATAAGTTAGGCGATGGGACCGCCTGCCGGTTTCCTTTTTTCAGCACCCTGACAGGTCCTCAAGGACATCTTCAAGACGCAACTTCGGCTCGTGTGTCCGCTCCTCGAACGCGGATAGCTCCTCGGCATCTTCTTCAAGCTTTAACCTGACGGCCTCATTGACCAGATCGGAAATGGTGCGGTTTGACTCCGCCGCCTTAAGCATGAGAGCCCGATGAAGTTCGGAATCCAGATAAATTGTGGCTCGCTTCTGTGTCGTTTTCATGGTTTAAATTTAATACCCGGACGTCTATACGTCAACGAAGTTTCAAACCGGCAGCCCCTGCGATTCCGGCGGGCTATAGCGAGTCGCCGTTGGCGCCGGCCTGATCGGCCCTTCGAAAGAGATTGACAAAATCCGGCGGATTTTCTATTCTTCCTGGCGGACCCTCACTACGTTTCGGGCCTCCCGCTATACCCGGAGGCCGCGCGGGCGATGCTTCAAGTCCGCGCCCGATCTTTTGTGAGGGCGGAAATAAGAAAGGGTTCTCAATGAATAAGGAAATGCTTTTCGATATTTGCCTGTTCTTCCCTGGTTTGCGCAAATCGCTTGGACGCACTTTTTCGTCCTTTTGCGGCTTCTTTTTTTTCTTTTTTAGGAGCGCCCACCTGGGATGTTAGCTTTTTGAAAAAAAGCTCCGGGTGGTGCAGCAAACTTCCCCGGGGCGCCAAGAACATTAAACCCCGAGGAGTTTCTCTTCGGGGTTTTTTATTGCAGTCAACTCAACAACCTGATCGGAGGATATGCCGTGATTCTCGTACTTGAAAAAGGCGTAACGCAGCAACAAGTGGAAAGACTCAAAGATTTACTTCGTTCCGAGGGCCATATGGTGAAAGAAATAGGTGGCGTGGAGGAACAGGTACTGGGAATTGTAGGCAAGATGTACAGGGAGAGCTCGTATTATGGAGCGTTGCCCGGAGTCGAAAGGGCCGTGCCCATATCCAAGCCCTACAAGCTGGTGAGCCGGGAACTCCATCCCGCTGCATCCATCATTAAGGTCGGAGACGTCACAATAGGAGGAGACCGTCTGGTGGTAATTGCGGGTCCATGCGGCGTTGAGGACAGGAAAACAACGATGGACATTGCCCGCGTCGTTCGTAAACACGGGGCGGTGCTTTTCCGGGGCGGGGCATTCAAACCGAGGACCTCGCCTTATGCCTTCCAGGGCCTGGGGGAGGAAGGGCTGAAGATACTCAGTGAGGTAAGGCAGGAAACAGGGCTTGGAATAGTTACGGAAATGACCTCCCCGAGCCAGGCCGACCTGATGATGAAATACGTCGATGTCGTTCAGATCGGTGCCAGGAATATGCAAAATTTCGAACTGCTGAAGTCTGTCGGCCGAATAGGCAAGCCGGTGCTTTTGAAGCGGGGGTTGTCGGCGACTATCGAGGAATGGCTCATGTCCGCCGAGTATATTCTCTCGGAAGGAAACGACCAGGTGATCCTGTGCGAGCGAGGGATTCGCACGTTCGAGCGCTACACGCGAAACACCCTGGACCTTACTGCTGTTCCGGTCATAAAGAAGCTTACTCACCTGCCGATCATAGTGGACCCGAGCCATGCCACGGGAATCAGGGCAAAAGTGAGTCCCATGGCCCGAGCCTCCATAGCCGCAGGCGCCGACGGCCTCATAATCGAGGTGCACACCCAACCGGAAAAAGCACTGTCCGACGGCCCCCAGAGCCTCTATCCGGAACAATTCGAACAGTTGATGAGAGATCTTTACGCAATTGCTCCCGTTGTTGGAAAGCAGGTCGATTTTGCTTACCTGGACAAAGCAACGATCATGACGCGGCCCAGGGGCGAGAGCAAAGCGCCCGCGACTGTTGTCTACAGCAGAGTTGCCGGTTCCTTTTCCCACAAGGCATGCATGCAGTTTTTCGGCAATGAGGTCCCCTGCGCAACAGTTCCTCATTCAGAGAAGTCTTCACCCTTGTGGACAGCGAACAGGCGGCCTTCGGCGTCGTGCCCGTCGAAAACAGCCTTACGGGCAGCATCCATGAGAACTACGACCTGCTCCTGGAATATGACTTGAAAATCGTCGGTGAGTTGACCCTGAGGATCAAACACAATCTCCTGGGACATCCAAATGCTCCAATAGATGGTTTGGAAAAAATCTACTCCCATCCCCAGGCTTTTCAGCAGTGCAGAGAATATCTGGAAAAAAATCCCGTCTGGGACCTGGTGGCGTGCAAAGATACCGCCACTGCTGTCCTGCGGGTCAAAGACGGCGCAGATCCCAAAGAAGCCGCAATAGCCGGTGAAGGCGCCGATCAGGTTGCGGGGATGGCGATCCTCAAAGAAGGCATAGAGACCAATCCGAGGAATTTCACCCGCTTTGTGGTTATATCCAGGAATGAATCGCTTCCAGGCCCTCAGAACAAATCCTCGCTTATCTATTCGGTAAGCGATAAGCCGGGGCTTTGTTCGAGACCCTCGGGATCTTTTCGCGATACGATATAAACATCGTCAAAATCGAATCGAGGCCGATTCACAGCAGGCCCTGGGAGTATATGTTTTATGTGGACCTGGAAACCGATATAACCGAAGAGAGCCGGAAGCATATCCTGGCTGAATTGACAGAGAAGACAGAATTTTCCAAGTTCCTCGGAAGTTATAACAAGGGCGCCCGGGCCAATCCTTAAGCAGTTTCCATCCGGAGTTTCCGGATGGACATTAAGCAGCGTTTTTCCTGAGAACGGCAATCGTTGCGCCCCAGCCGCCGTGCGTCGAACGCCCGCTTCCCGGAACGAAATCACCAGCGGGTGGCTCTTCAGGACCCCATGGACCAGTCGGCGAAGGACCCCGATGCCCTTTCCGTGGATGATTCGAACCTCGTCGAAACCCTTTTCAACGGCTGCTTCGAGGTAGTCGTTGAGAAGGTCCTTCACTTCGTTGGGCCTGAATGTATGGAGGTCGATCGAGTCTTCGATGGGTAAGCGGACTATATCCTCTTCTTCTTTCATGGGGCAAAGGGTCCTTTTCGAATGATGAATGACGAATGATGAGAGAGCCGGTTCCTTATTCCGCATTCATCATTCCTCATTCATCGCTGTTTTTCAAAGAATGTTCTGGAAATTTCAGTCGAATTCTGTTTTGAATACCTCGCGGCATCGGATATCGTCAGTCCGAAAATTATGTAAGAGGAAACAATTCAATGCTTACAAATCTGGTATCGTGTTTCGCAATTTCATGCCTGCATGCTTCGGGGTATTTCGGGGCCGCATTCCTGATGGCCCTCGAGAGCATGATAGCTCCTGTTCCGAGTGAAGCTGTAATGCCTTTTGTCGGCTTTATGGTCGTCGATGGCCAATGGAACCTCTGGGCCGCCATCCTCGCAACCAGCACCGGTTCGGTTGTCGGGTCCGCAATATCTTATGCGATGGGCTACTATGGAGGGAAGCCGTTTGTATTGAAAGTCGGCAGGTATCTGTTGCTCAATCCGCATGATCTGGAGAGGACAGAGGATTTCTTCAGACGCCGGAAGGGGACTATTACCCTTTTCATCTGCCGGTTTATACCTGTGGTGCGCCATCTCGTCTCGGTCACGGCAGGAACGGGCAAGATGGGGCTCCTGCCCTTCCTTCTTGCGACTCTTTTCGGTGCGACGCTGTGGAATTCTTTTCTCCTCGTATGCGGAATGTACCTTCGTGAAAGGTGGGAACTTGTCCTGCAATACTCCCATGAGGTCGATATAGTGGTAGTAGTTGTCCTTCTTGCCGGGTTGGCGTTTTTTGTGAAATCCCGCTATAGAGTAGCGAAGAGTGAAGGGTGAGGTAAAAAGTGAACTGGTACAGGAGCGTAAATTGACTAATTGCAGACTCCTAATTTTATGTTGGGCGGTTCAGCCGTAGGGAGGAATTATGAGCGAATCGGACAAGTCGAAAGTCTTACCCTACGCCGAGCTGTTGGCGTCAAGCACATCAAGCCCACTCGTTTTCATTAGTCATGATGCGCGAGACGCTGAGCTTGCTGAAGCGTTCAGCAAGCTGCTAAGGAGCGTCAGCGCCGGAATGATCAAGACATTTAGGTCTTCCGACAAGAAAGGCAACGAGGGCATTGACTTCGGCGAAGAGTGGTACAAACGCTTGATGGCGCAGCTTCAGTCCACTTCGGATGTGGTGTGTCTCTTCACTGAGCGCAGCCTCGAGCGACCGTGGATTCTGTTCGAGGCAGGCGTGGCCAAGGGAAAGCTGAATACTCCTGTCGCTGGGGTAGCGCTCGGCGTCCCCCTCAGCCGTGTGAGCGCCGGTCCGTTCTATCAGTTCATGAACATGGACGACAGTGAGGGCGACCTCACAAAGCTGGTCAATCAGCTTGCCCGACGAATCCCAAACTTGGAACTCGACAGCGATGTAGTCAAAACTCAAGTGGCAGCTTTCAAGGCGACGGAGGCCACGCTCCTGAAGAAGCTGACGTCTGGCAGCGCCAAGCCCGCAACGAAAGAGGATGTGGACGAGACTGCCATTGCAAAGCTAGCTGAGGAAATGAAAGCTCTGCCGTCACGCGTAGCAGAACGACTGGCCGAAAGCGGCGCCCCCATTAGCCGACGGAGAATGCGCCGTTTCAGCCCGATGATGTTCGATGATATCATGCATATGCAGGGCGATCTGGGTGATCCGATCTCCATCCTCATTGCGGCTAGCGTAGTCCGTGATGACATGCCATGGCTATACGAACTGGCTATGGAGGTATACAGGGCTGTCAGAGCAGGAAATGCAGAAGCTATCCATGTCGAGATGATAAGACTACGTAACTACTCCGATATGATGATGCAAGGCCCTTTGGTAGAAGCGTTGGGCTTCAGCGACAAGGAGTATCATATGTTCGCAATGGAGTTTCCCAGAATGCTTGAGCATATGTTGAGGCGCATTCTTGATATGAAGATGAAGACCAACTCTACCAAAAGGCGAAAGTCCTCTAGCGCTGCCGGAGGACTCGCAGAGGATTGACATCTCCGGGAATATACGAAAATCTCCCCATTGTAAACCGATTAGTGGCCCGGATAGTTATCAGGGCGACCCGCGTCGAGGACGATCTGAGCGGCGGGCGCTATCCCCGTGTGGATCGAATGATTGACTTGCTCTTAAGCCAGTCCGAAAACCCGGCCTCATCCATTTCGCCCGTCGCCAAGGCCAACACAGCGGTCACTGTTTCGGCTTCCGGCGCCATCAGTTCCCATCCATTGAGATCAAGAAAAACATAAGCAGCAAGAAAACCTGTGCGTTTGTTGCCGTCCACGAAAGGATGGTTTCGAATGATGCCGAAAGCGTAGGCGGCGGCAAGATCAAACACGGATGACCGGCCATAGGCCGCTTGGTTTTGCGGACGGGCAAGGGCTGATGACAACAATCCTGCGTCACGGATGCCGGGATTTCCGCCATGCGCTGCCATCTGCTCGTCGTGCATGGCAATAACAACCCCCTCCAGAAGCCAGCGCCACGTCACTTCCCGGCAAGCTCGCGCAGAGCATTGCGGTATTTGGACATTCCGCGCTGCGCCACTTTCATTTGTGCTTCAAATTCCGGATCGTAGGGCGTGATGGCATAACCGTCAGGCATTTCCGTTAAGAATAGGCTGTCGCCTTTCTTCACCTTGAGACGCGCGGCAGCTTCCTTCGGCAGGATAAGGCCGGTAGAGTTGCCAATCTGTGTTACCTTGACCCGCATTGATCTATCTCCTTTTGTTATAACCTATATTATAACGCAGGCCGCTGCTCCGTCAAGCCGCATCAGGATGCTTCTACAACCTTTTGAAACAGCAGGAAGAAGCCGCCTTTCATTAAGCAAGGCATAAACCGGTCAATGTGAATTTCAATCTTCCTGTTCCTCCAGGATCTCCCCGCCTTCCGCTTTGGAAAGCACGCTGATGACGCTCTGCGCCACCTTTTGAGGAAGGCCGGCGCTTTCCAGTTCGAAGACCGAGGCAGCCTGGATTGCATCCAGGCTGCCGAATCGTTGAAGAAGCATCTGTCTTCTGCCGGGGCCTATTCCTGGAATGCCGTCCAACGCCGATGTGAGCAGCGAGTTCCTGTGTACGTTCTGGTAATGGGTGATAGCAAAGCGGTGCGCCTCGTCGCGTATTCGCTGGAGCAAGTGCAAAATGTCCGGATAACGGTGCAGAAAAAGGGGGTTCTTTGTCCGGGCAGATAGATTTTCTCATAGAGCCCCTTTCCTTTGTCTCCAATTTCCCATTCCTGTCCTTGGCAATTGAGGCGACCGGGAGCGTATCGGAAATTTCGAGCTGATCGAGCAGAGCCACGTATTTGTTCAACTGGCCCTTTCCTCCGTCAAGAAGAAGCAGATCGAGCTTTGAGGTAAGTTCCGGGTCGTTTTCAATCAGCCTGCCTATTACCTCCGCCATCATCGCCGGGTCGTCTGGTTCACTCTTCAGTCTTATCCGGTAGCGCCTGTAGGAATTCTTGTCCGGCCGTCCACTTTCAAAAACAACTACCGCCCCGACCGCGTGCTGCCCCTGGATATTGGAGATGTCCACGCAGGCGATTCGCTCCGGCGTCTCTCGGCAATTTGAGGAGACGCCCAAGACTTTCGATCAGGGCTCTGTCCAGCTTCTGCCACCGCCTGCGGCTGCCGGATCTCTCGCGGGCGTTGGTCAGGGCCATATCGAGCAGGTGCTTCCTGCCGCCTCTCATTGCCGCCCAGATCCTCACCCGTTTTCCCTTCATATCGGATAGCCATTCCGAGAGGACCGTTTCGGAATCGAGCGAAACGGGAACTATCACCTCATCGGGTATGAATGCGCCTTGATAGTAGTATTGCTGAATGAAGGATGAGATCAGCTCACGATCTTCCCCCTTGGCCTCCTTGAGGTCGAATGTTCTCTGGCCGGAATGCACTCCCTGCCTGATAAATAGAACCACCAGTTCGGTTCGGTCTTCCTCCTGGTAGATCCCGAGCACGTCCTGGTCCCGGAAGCGGTCGGATATGACATGCTGCTTTTCGATCGTTGCCGCGACATTTCGCAGACGGTCGCGGTAAAAGGCCGCCAATTCGAAATGCTGTGCCTGGGCGGCTTCCTGCATTCTTTGCTTGAGCTGTCTCTGGAGGGTGTCGGTTTTTCCTTGCAGAAAGAGCACCACTTCCTCGACCATCTTCATGTAGTCTTCCCGGGAAACTTTGCCTGCACAGGCGCCAAGGCACTGCCCCATCGAAAAATTGAGACATGGACGGTCCCGGGGCAGGAGTTTTTTGCCCTTGCAAAGCCTCAAGGGGAAAAGCTGATGAAGGTATTTGAGCGTGTCGCGGGCCGCGCGAGCCGAGGTATAGGGCCCGAAGTAGAGCGCTCCGTCCTTTTGAAAGCGCCGCACTATGTCCAGCCTGGGATAGGGGTCGCGCGAGTCGATCCGGATCGAGAGATAATTTTTATCATCGCGAAGCACCACGTTGTAGCGCGGGCGGTGTTTTTTGATGAGGCTGGCCTCGAGGAGGAGCGCCTCTTTTTCCGAAGATGTAACAGCGTATTCGAGGTCGGCGGCCTTGGCGAGCATGATCCTGGTCTTGGCGTCTATGGCCTCGCCACTGCGGAAATAATTGCCGATCCTTTTCCTGAGGTCCCGGGCCTTTCCGATGTAAAGTATTCCGCCGCTCGTATCCCTGAACATATATATTCCCGGCAGATGCGGAAATGCGGATATCCGGCCTGCAAGATCTCCCGGGCCGGCGGACTCGGAAGCAGCGGTCCGGGACGAGCCGTCTGTCTCAAGTCCCGCTGCCCCGTCCTGGTTTTCGCCTTCAAGTTCAAGCATTGACGTCCGTTTCTTTCAGATCCGATACGGTATTGCGTTCAAACTAATTAGTGTCCATCCGGAAACCCAGGATGTGACACTTACAGTTTCCAATTCGGAAAGGAGGCATTTTTCGTCATGGCAAGGAAATCGAGGGTTTGCGCGGAGGCGTACTTGGGTCGGCCCTCGCCACGCCCCATAAGCATCGGAGGAGCGTGGAACCATGTTCGACCCATATAGCCGGGACCCCGTGAGGGGGTACGCCGCACAAGCAAACCCGAAGATTGACGACGCCAAGGCGGAAAAGAACCCTTTCCGGATGGAAACTAATTATAGCACAGAAGCCCCGGTCTGCCATAATTGCAGCACATTTGAACTGCGCTCAGCCGCGCTTCCCCAAGTAAAGGTGGAGGCGAATTTTATTCACTTGCGCGATGATACGTACACCTTTTAATCCCCTTTTTGCTTGATATTTATCGTTCTTTTCCTCCCCTCGCCATTATTGAGTGCCTGATGACCATCGGGCCATTATCTTCATAACAGGAGATCAATATGTCCATACCAACCGCGCTTACAGGCGCTTTTCTGATAGCCGTTATACTTTGGGAAGCCTTCGAAACGCTCATTTACCCGCGCCGGGTCACCCGCCGGGTGCGCCTGACCCGCATCTTTTACCGGGTGACATGGAAAGCCTGGAGAGCAGTCGTACACCGGATACCGGCCAGGCATCTTCGAGAGAATTTATTCAGCATCTACGGGCCGCTTTCCTTCCTGGTACTCCTGAGTTTATGGGCTTTCACGCTGATACTGGGGTTCGGGCTTCTCAACAGCAGCACGGCTTCAACATCGGCAGGCCAACCCAGCCTGGCCACGAACCTCTATTACAGCGGAACGACCTTCTTCACGCTCGGGTTGGGCGATATCCGGCCGCTCACGCCCTGGGGCCGGCTGCTGTCGGTCGTAGAGGCCGGGACCGGACTTGGTTTTCTGGCAATTGTGATCGGCTACCTGCCTGGTCTCAATCAGTCCTTCTCCCGGCGCGAGGTCAATATTTCTCTTTTGGATGCCCGGGCAGGCTCGCCGCCTACCGCCGCCGAAATGTTCCACAGGCAAAATGACGATCATGGCATGGAATCAATCCGGCAGACCCTGCACGAATGGGAAAGATGGTCTGCGGAATTGCTCGAAAGCCATCTCTCATACCCCGTGCTCGCCTATTTCAGGTCTCAACACGACAACCAGTCGTGGCTCGCCGCCCTCGCGGCAATGCTCGATATCAGCGCATTCGTAATGGTAGGCATTGAAGGGGCCTGCGTACGCCAGGCGCAACTGACTTTTGCCATGGCCAGGCACACCGTGGTAGATCTTTCACTCATTTTTGGAGTTACGCCCCGATGGCCGGAGCCCGACCGCCTACCTGCCGCTGCTCTTTCGAATTTGAGGTCCATGTTACTGGCCTCAGGTCTGCGGCCGCAGATGGGAGATGAAGCGGATCTGAAATTATTGGAACTTCGCGGCATGTATGAACCTTTTCTTTATGCCCTCTCTACGCATTTTAGTCTTGATCTGCCGCCGTGGGTCCCGCAATCCCATATGGCCGACAACTGGCAGACGAGCATATCGGCCCCCCAACCCGGCGCAGCGAAGGTCGTGCGGCTGCGCAGAAGCGGCGAGAGGCATTTTTAGTGCAAGGGCAGAAACTTAGACAGGATCAACAGGATTTACAGGATTTACAGGATTAAAAATAAATAAAAACCTGCAACTTTTAAACTGCGGTGCCTTCTTTCTTGCAGGAGGAGGCAAATGTCCTGAGTGATCCGAAAAGAATATTCCCTGAATTGGCTTGCAACCTTGCTCTTTCGGTGTTATCAAAAATTGATAAACACGAATAACGGAGGTTTAGCCATGCCATCAAGTTACGCCATAGGCTCTCATTTCGAGCGCTTCATAAAGCAGAAAATCGAAAGTGGGCGCTACAGCAGCGCAAGCGAAGTTATCCGCGACGCCTTGCGTCTGTTGGAAGAGCACGAAGAATTGCGGGAAGTGCAAATCAAAACCCTCCGCCAGCAGCTTCAAGAGGGCAGAGAAAGCGGCCCCGGCATTTCGGCCGACAAGGTTTTGGATCGGCTTGAAGCAAAATACAGTAAGCTCACAACCGAACCCTGAGATAGCCTATGCAATGCGTGTTTTCCCCGCGCGCCGAACTCGATATAGTATCCCAGATCTCCCTTCCCATGGTTTGAGCGCCCATCTCAAGCAGGATATCCTGTCGTTTGTAAGCCAGGTACTCATCCACCGCCTGTTCCATGTTCTCCAGGAAATCAATGCACGCTATGCGGAATCCCACATCCCTGCCCAGCTTTTCCGAAAGGAGCCATTTGTGCTGGAGAATTTTTGCCCACAATTCCGATGCCGAATCGGCTTCGAATCTGGCTCCACTCAATTCAAATATCTTCCCGGCACATTCTTCCGGGGAAAGATCTTCCTGTTTGCTTTCGTCCACCTGATCACCTCCTGAAACTTTTGATACCTGAACAGAAGTCCCACTTGAGCACTGGACTCTCTCAATCAGCCTTCTCGGGATCACAATGCCGGTATAAGGGGTTTTAGCCGCAGGTAGGACTGCAATCGGCCCAGGTCATGTTTGCTGTCTTGTGAGCACCGTTTCCTCCTGCCCGGGACTTCAGGCAGGGATGCAACAGCCGATGGCAAACATAATCCTTTTGCTGTGAAGGGTCAATGACGCACAAGTGGCAATTGCGTTTCATCTCAGTAGAGGAGCTCACCGCGATGTCATCGGCGGGCAGGAAGCCAGCATAGCCACTGTACGTAATAAATTCTGTAAAATCATCCCTTCTATTCAGGTTTAGCGAGAGTCAAAATTCCTTGCCTACGTGGAAAATCCCGCTCAGGCCCGAGGGCATACGAGTATGATCTGAATTTGTTAACCAGAGAGACGGGTCCCTCCAGAACGCCAGATAGGAGAGGAATGCTGACTTTTGAAGAATGGAGTTGTCAAAAAAAGGCTAAGCCGTCGCTAACCCTGCCCAATTTATAGAGAAGATAACCAGCCATCCTAAATGCTTTCTCCTAAGCCCAACCAGACTAGCCATTCCTGGACCTAAGAGCCAGGCTACACTGCGTCCGGCAGATACCATTTTCCTGGTGGGATGAGCTTTTGCTCTTGACCGCTGCCTTTTAAATGGTTCCCCCTTCATATTGCCGTCCAAAAAAGTAATGTTTACCCTTCTTTGTAGTGAGTCGATCCGACCCGCGAACTCGCACCGGAACTAGGCTTGATCTCTTCATCATGCGCTGAGCAGGCGCTATGATTGAAAAGTTTAGCCGTTTCAAGGAGAAGCAAGAATAATGAGGACCTTACTATTGTTTGCGGCCGCTTTTGCGGTCGTGTCGATTGTAATTTTGGGAAGTGTTTCCGCCTACGCGCAAGCGGAAGCATTGAACTGCGACCAGGCCTTTAGAACGTACTCCGGCGGAAAGGACTACATGAACCAGGAAGATTTTGAACAGTATTGGGTAGACGCCGGCGAGGGAAACGGCAGCAATATGAACCCGGAGATTGGAGGCTCGGGTTCTGCTTTTGAGAGCGCGAATCAGAGTGGAAGTGGCATGCTGTCGAAATCAGAGTTCTGTGATTGGGCAAAGTCAAACCCGTAAGACGCGCGCGAACGTTTCGATAGGGCGCTACGGCTTCAGCCGACATCTTCTTCCGTGACCAACAGGAAAGGCAGGGTGGTCATCCAGCTCTGCTTTCTTCACCCGACAGAATCAATCTTTCTTGCCAAAATGGAAAGTCCGGAAGGTCACTGATCGCATAACGGAAATGATCTCGATATGTGAATTCCCCTGAGGCGCCAAGAGTCGGCGGCATAGTCCAGCGGGGTGTGTGCCACCTAACAGGCTGTTGAAATAGGGGTGTGCATCGTCCCCTGTTGACCAAAAGCATTTTTTGAAAATTGCTCTTTGACAACTCGCGATTACCAGATCAGAGAACTGTTCTCACATTATGACGCTCCGGAGGGTTTTGTCGGCTGATTTTAGCCCCGAATCAGGCATATCCTCTCCTCCCGGGGCTATGCTTTAGCCAGATTTCTCATTCGCACCAGGTTATAGACCGCTGTTGCAAACGTGAAGACCCACTCTACCTTTCGCGAACCCCGGTAGCGAAGTTTACGAAGGGTAGCCACGGTCTTGATCCAGCCGAAGACCTCTTCTATCCTCTTACGTTTGCGCTGACTCACGTTATAGCCCTCATGGCAGGTTGTCCTTCCATCAATGGCCGAGTTCTGTTTCTGGGCGACATGGGGAGTAACTCTTAACCGGCGGCACTCTTTGACAAAACCTTTGGTATCGTATGCCTTATCGGCGCCCACTGTGGTCCGGTTCCCTCCCGTTGACTGCTTTAGCATCTCTGCTGCCGCTTCTCTTTCGCATGTTCCGGTGGCTTGTGTGACACAGGCATTGACGACCAAACCGTTACGATTCTCCATCAAGACATGGCCGGTGAAACAGAGCTTTGCTTCTTTTCCTTTGCCTTTCTTCGACAGGAGAGCTTCTGGGTCGGTTGTGGAAGCGTGGGTCTCATTGGAGCGCTTCTCCCCGTGGAAATCGACTTCAGGGTTGCGGCCTCCCCCGGACGACGGTGGATCGGAAGGAGGGGGTGGCTCATCTTTTGGTCGAAAACTCTTGAGGGAAGCCCATGATTCCAGAAGAGTCCCGTCCACCGAGAAATGCTCTTCTGAGAGCAACCCTTGTTCCTGCGCCTTTTCCAGCACGGAAGCGAGGAAGGAGAGTGCTATGTCGGATTCGATCAACCTGTCCCGATTCTTGGAAAAGGTGGAGTGGTTCCACAATGGTTCATCGAGGTGAAGCCCTATGAACCAACGGAAGAGAATATTGTAGTCGATATGCTCAATGAGAGCCCGCTCGCTTCGCACGGAGTAGAGAATCTGCAATAGAAGGGCCTTGAGGAGTCGTTCCGGCGCAATGGATGGGCGCCCTATCGATGAGTACATCTTGTTAAATCGCTCATCCAGAGACTTGAGACACTCTTCGACCATCACCTTGACGGGCCGTAGGGGATGGTTCTTCGGGATGCGCTTCTCTGCAGAGATGTAGAAGAAGGTCTTCTGCTGCTGGTGGTCGGGGGTCCTCATCTTTTTTCTCCATCGATTGTTAAGCAATTTCGGTGGGATGAGTATACATCAGACAGGGATTTGATGCATTAATATAAGTGCCTTTTTCAACAGCCTGCTAAGCTACTCCAACGCTCATTTTGCTGACATACTTGATCCAGTCGTTTCCGTAGTAGCCCTCTGCAACGACGCGAAGAGGATATCCATCACTTATGGGCAGTGCTTGGCCATTGACCCGGTAGGCGAGGAAAACTCGATTGGCAAGAACATCAGCCACCGGAAACTCTCTTTTGTAGGTACCCTCTGGCCCGGAATAGAAGATTATGCGTGTAACACCACTCTCCATCACGGCCCTACTAAGCAAATCCTTCATGGAAACGCCTTGCCATCGACCGTAATTGGCAAAAAATCCTGGACAGATCAGGAGTACGTTCTTTTCAACTGACGGGAGGGATAGAATTTCCGAGTAGGTGAGTTGAAGCGGCGTTTTGACTTTCCCCTCAACTCCCAAACGCCATTCCTGCATGTTCACTTCAAAGTCTGCGAGACCCATCGTCCCAAAATCCTTGAGAGGAGTTATTTCCAGATTCTTCGTATCCAATGATTTGGGATCTTTGTCGATCAGGGTCTCTCTTTTCGTTCCCCAAGGCAGTATGATTCTCTCGGCGTTCGAGTATGCCCAGCGAATGGGCAGTGCCAGAGAACATAAAAATACGCCAGCACCAGTTATAAGCTTGAGCAAGACTTCGAGGAATTCTCTGCGTGTGTCCATGAGTCATCCTTCATTGATCGCCGCGACGTAACCATGTTTGAAAACTATCACAAAGCTAATTCAAACTCCACCCCATTGACGCGGCAGACTGCGAGGATATCTTTTGCTCAGAGCTATTCTTTGAACCTGCCCGCGTCCTCTACCTCATGGGAGCGGGAATCCGGGGAGGCCACTTTGCCCTCGGATGTTTCGGTTCTCAGGCTTCTGAACCGGTTCCATTCACCGGTAAAAATGATAAGAACGAGGCGTGGAGGCTGAACACAGACAATGCTTCTACCTGACCTCCAGTAAGAAGTAGGCGAGCGCGTAGCCTAACGCTATCGCCAGTGCAAATGCGGCTCCTCCTTCAATGAAAACAGCCTGCCTGCGATGATTCATCGATAGTACTCTCGCTCCTATCGGCAGAATGGCCAGGAACATCAAAAATTCCCCGAAAGGAATGTACAGGGCAAAGGAATCTCCAAGCATCACATTGGCTTTCTCATACCTCCACAAGTTCGCTCTGTAGGCGAGGTATTCGTAGAATCCCACCGTTACCGAGGCGGCCAGGCCGGTCAGGAGCGAGGCGATGACCGCCGCTCGATTCGTGGTCATGGATGCTTTGAGCCATCGGAACAGGCGCATCGCCGGATAGCCAAGCTCCGCGATCACGCAGGCCCAGGCCACGGGCATCCACAGCGGCGAGGCAAGAAGAACGACGTCGTTGCCGGTAAGGTAAACCAAACGGCCGTTGGAAATCCAGTGGATGAGTCCCCAGTCCACGAGAATCTCAAAAATGCCCGCCACGAGTCCAAGCTTGAAGAGATCGGATAAAACCTCACCGCCGCGGCCCTCCAGAACCACCCCCGCCCTGAAGTAGAGGCTCGCGCGAATGCTAAGTCCGGCGTATGCCAAGAATTTCCCCGTCGGAGAGAAGGCAAAAAGATAGGCGGCAATCAGCGTAAAACCGAGACCGACACTCAGGGCCGCAAGCCAGACACGGTCCGATTTTACCGAAAGCTCACCAATGCGGCGAAGAAACTCCGGGTCTTCAAGTCCGCCTTTGTGCTGGCAATGCAACATGGTCGATCCTTCGTTTACGGCCTTTCACACGGCGATCCTTCGACAGGCTCTTCTTTGCGTGAATAAGCATTCTGCTTACCCCACCAAACCTTCCCTATCGCGAATGCTCATCATTGTAGCAAGCATGGTGGCCACCAACTTCTTGTCACCGTCTTTTACAGCGAACACATCTCCTGAGCACACGGTAAGAGTGCGCCCCGGTCTGGTCACTTTCCCAAGTGCAATCAGCGATTCCCCTGCAGCTGGTGAGAGCAGGTTTATCTTGTATTCGACGGTAAGCACCGCCGCATCAGGAGCCATCAGGCTGAATGCGGCATAGCCACAGGCGGTATCGGCAAGGGTGGCGACAATACCTGCATGGATGAAGCCGTGCTGTTGCGTTAAATCGTCTTGGAACTCGATTGATATTTCAACCTCCCCCGGTATCACCTTCGTTAGAGTCGCGCCAATGGTTTGCATCAGCTTCTGCTTGGAGAAGCTCTCTCGCACTCGCATTTCGTAGTTGTCATCTTGAGGTGCACAGTCCTGCATCGCTTGGCTCCTTCGTTCGAGAACGGAATCGACATCTATCCCTGTCATCTTCGGCTTATTCTTGTCCAGATCGTTGTGGACGTGACTCAACATTGTATTTTCTGTACACATTCAATTTTGAGCCGTCGTTGACTACATCAAATTGTTTACTGAGATGCCGTTGTAAGTCGGTGATGGATATACCGGTAGAGGTTTCGATGACGATGCGGCGCATCGGTTGGAATCTTCTTGTGAGCAAATGGTACAGCAATCCAAAGTAAGATTGCAGATGGTCGGAGTTTTCGGGCACATGAAAGATCAGGGTTTTCGCGCTGCGCCGTGATTCCATGACAAGCTTTGTGCCGTGATAAACGAGATGGGCGCCCGGGACCCTCCGTGGGAGTTTTCCTTTTAGAGCGTCCATCCGTATGCCGCAAACCGATGCCGGATCTGTGGCGCAAATCCAGTAGACGGACTGCTCCGGAAATTTTATTCTGGAGCATCCGGAAAGCCTCGTGGGAAATAAACTGCGGACCGGGAACTCCCTCAAAGAAATAGCCGGTCAGGACTTCTCCCGATAGTTCCATCAGCCGCAACGCCCTAAAGATATTTCCCCAACTGAATGCCGGAAGCTCGTTTTGCAAAAGCTCACGGAATAAGACGCCATACCTGTCCAGGAGCAGCCGCACTCGTTCCTTCTCGCGTTCGGCCCTTGCCAGGAGACCCTCTTCGCGGCTTGGGCCACTCAATACGCATCCAATTGCCCGCCATCGGAAGCGAACCCTTCCACATCGAAAAGGCGGCTCTACTACCGTACGGCGTCTGCGGCTGCGCCGGGCCATCAGTGCCGCCGAGTCCGACACTCTGAAGTCGTTGTCGATCCCATGGCGAAGGGACGCGAAAGTGTCGTTGGTGAGCTTGCCCAGCCAGACTTCTTCCCAGAGCATCTCGGCCAGTTCCGCCAGCCTGATATTGGATAAATCCGCAAGAGTTGAAAAGTTGTAGCGGACCGCCGGGTTTAAAAAGAGCCTGTCGCAAATCCGAGTATTTCTCTATACCCTCGAATTCGCTTTGCATTCTAAGTGACGGGATGCTCCCCGGAACCTGGTTCGGCATCGTTTTCCGTTACTTTAGCAGAGGGCCGTACCAGACGAAGAAGCGGCTTAGCCGGCGCCGCGCCCTTCTTGCCAAGCCCAGAGATGGCGGTCCCGGCGATTCCCGACGGCTTCGTGGCAGACATGGCCTGCTTCGGTCCGGCGCCTTCCTGAAGAAGATCCAGGTCCGGCTCGAAGGAGAAGAGGACCTGCCGGGAACCGCCGGATTCTTCGTTCCACGCTTGGCGAACCCGGCCTGCGCCGGCTCGGCGCCCGGCTCGGCGCCCCGATCCAGCGAAGATCGCTTTGATGCATGATGGAGTCCAGCCAGGAAGGATCGTAAGGCTTTAGGCGCGCCGGAAAAATCTCCGTTTCCCAAAGTTCTGCCGGAACCGGGCAGGAGACGAGTTGCTCTACTCTTCGCAAGAGCCCATCGGGACGGATTCGGATTCCGGGGTGACAAGACCTTGCCACAGGGCAAGAAAGGGCTGCAGCTTCTCGATATCCAGGGCGGAGAAGGCGGGTATGGCCGCCGCCCGCGAAAGCCGGAGCATAACTTCATAGTTTTGGTGTCGCAAAGGCTGTCCTGCTCGTCATTGGCAATGAGAAGTCCTGAAACGAGCTGTTCCGCATCGATCAGCGCCTCCACGGCTGCCGCCAGCCTGCCGTTGTCCAGACCAAGGGTATCCCACACGAATTCCAGTCTCCGGGGCGAATAGAACTGGAGCCACTGCGAAAGAATCGCCGTGAACAGCTCGTCTTGATCCTCGACGTCCGGCGCCGAGCCGGCGCAGGCCGGGTTTGCCAAGCCTGGAACGCAGGACCTGGCGGTTCCCAACGCCGAGTCCAGCGTCGATATGGGCAGGGAGTCGATATCCCAATACAGGCCTGGCTTAGCCGCGGAAGGTCTTCGATCGCGACGATCAGCGGTTGGGCTGCCTTCGGCGGGTGGACCGCACCAGCCTGGCGGTAATGGAAGCAGTCATGGTTTCAGGGGCCGTGCCGTGATCGCGCTCAATGACGCCCAGCAGGCTCTGCCATTCCGATTCAGGCAAAAGAAGCCGTTCCTTTACCCATTCGATCAGGTCGGGTGCGCTATCCGGCGAATAGCCGGGGCTAAGCCGCTGCCGCTTCAGCTCGAAGCGTTGGGCCAACTCGCTGGAGACCGCCGGGCGCAGCCCGGAAATCGAGACGATCTCATGGAGCAGGTCCGTCCGGAGCTTTGAACTCTTCCCCGATCTCAGTTGGTCGTCCATGTACATGTACTGGTTGATTTGGGGCCAACTGACGGAGTGCGCCATCGGGCTCGGGTGGCTGGTATGAGCTTCCGACCAGGTGATGGCGCCCGATTCCAGTTCGGTAAGAATTTTTGCCAGTCCTTCCAGGTCCAGATCATCCCTCAAGCAGGTGCGCCAAGCCTCGAGAAGGATCGGAAAATCCTCATACTGGAGCACGGATTCAAGCAGTCTTTGAGAACGAAGCCGGCTCAGCCAGAGCGGCATGCGCTCGCTTAGTTGGCGGCGGGTCAAGAGCAGGGAGCGGCCGGCGCATTCCCGGAACCTGGCCCCGAAGAAACCGGAGCCCTCGAGTTTATTTCTTATCAACCCGGAAAAGTTGAAGCTGCTAACCAGGGAGAGGATTTCTTCACCCCCTGCTTCATGAGGCAGTTGCAGCATAATGCAGTCATTGCCGGGAAAGAGCTCCGGCCTGCACCCGTAGCGGCCTTCCCACGCCGCTTCGAGGGCCATGGCGAACGGCCGGTTTATTCGGCCTCCCCATATTGTGTGAAGCACGATCTGATTTCCGGCGTATCCTCCGGGCCCCGAGCCGACATGCTCTATCAGCATATGGCGCCTGTGGGGAAGAGAGCCTCCGGTCGCCTCCTTCTGCCTCATCAGAAAGGTAATTAGCCTTTCCAAGGCCCCGGGCTCCAGGCTTTCGAAGATGAACGATGAATCGCCGGGACGCAGAACGGACGACCTGGCCCGGAGTAAACCCGAAAGCCTCCGCCAGCCGTTTTTGTCCGTGAGCGATTTTCTATAGAATTCCTTTACTTCGGGATCTTCGAGCAGTTCATCGGCCGCTTCCAGAAAATCTGCTATCAGCCGTGAAAAATGAGAATCGCGCAGGTTTTCCTCGGCTTTCCAGAACGGAGGCGCCGCGGCCCCGGCCGAGCCGCTGTGGCGAAGACATCGTTGTGAGTGATCCGCTCGATCTTCCAGTTCTGAGTGCCGAAGGTAAACACCTGGCCGATTTTAGCTTCCCAGACGAATTCTTCGTCGAGTTCCCCGAGTTGCGCCCCGCTTTCATTGTGACGCAGATGGAAGTAGCCCCTGTCGGGAATGTGCCGCCGGAAAAGTAGACCGCCTGCAGGGCGCCTTTTCTTGCCGTCGCCGTATTGTCGAGTTTATCGACCGCTATACGCGCTTTGAGCTCGCGCAGCCGGCTGCCGGCATACCGGCCCGCAAGCATCTCGATCACGAGGTCGAACTGCGGACGGCCCAGCGAGTGGTAGGGATAACTGGTTTTAAGCCGGGCATGGAGCTCATCGAGGTCCCAGGTTTCGACGCCGGTCATGGAAACGATGATTTGGGCCAGCACATCCAGCGGGCAGAGAACGGGATGCACCGCTTCGATGTTCTGGCCGTAGACTCCCCCAGCCAGTACAGCCGTGTGCAAAATGTCCCGCGAATCGATAGGGAAGAGGGTCCCTCGGCTGACTTCCCCTACCCGGTGCCCTGCCCTGCCGATCCTTTGAATTGCCGCAGAACCGATGGCGGCGCCTGAATCAGCACTACCTCGTCGAGTGTTCCGATGTCTATGCCCAGTTCCAATGAGTTCGTGGCGACTATGGCGCGCAGTTTCCCGCCTTGAGCTTGTTTTCCACTTCGGCGCGGATTTCGCGGGAGAGGGAGCCATGGTGGGCATAGGCCAGGGGCGCCGGTTCACCCTCGTTGAGCAGATGGGTGAGCTTTTCACACAGCCGCCTGCTGTTGGCGAAAATCAGGGTTGACCGGTTCCTTGCCACTATCCCTTTGATTTCGTCCACAAAAGGCTGCCAGAAATTGTCGCGCTCATCCCAGCCGGCCGCAGCCTCAGGAAACCGAACGGTTATCCTGTAGTCCTTCTTTTGGGATGAGGAGACGATGCGCACGGGTCTGGCGCCGTATACGGGGCTTGCGGGCACCCCCGTCATCCGGAACCCTCCGACGAATTCGGCTACGGTTTCAAGCGGCCGGACGGTAGCCGAAAGGGCAATACGCTGGAACTCGCCGGAAAGCGGCGTCAGCCGGTCGACTGCGGTGATCAGATGCACGCCGCGCTTGCTGTTGACCACCGCGTGAATCTCATCCAGGATAACGGTCCGGATATTGGTCAGCATGGACCGTCCGCCGTGGGAACTGAGCAGCAGGTTGAGGCTCTCAGGTGTTGTGATCAGGATTTCAGGGGGCTCGCGCAGCATGCGGCGCCGTTCGGACTGAGGCGTGTCGCCGCTTCTTATGGCGACAGCGATAGATGGCAAATGTTTTCCGGATCGCGCAAAGACTGCTTTGAGCTCGGTGAGCGGCCCTGTGAGGTTTGTGCGGATGTCGTTATTGAGCGCTTTGAGTGGTGAAACGTAGAGCACACTCAAACGGCCCGGCGGCCATTTTCCCGTGATCAGCTCATTTATGGCCCACAGGAAGGCGGCCATCGTTTTCCCGCTTCCCGTCGGAGCCGAGATGAGGACGTGCTCTCCTGCCGCAATTCGCGGCCAGGCAAGCCTTTGAAGCTCGGTGGGCATGCCGATGGCTTCGGCAAACCAACTCGCCACAAGGGGGTGGAAATAATTCAGGGCTGTTCGATTCATCTCCATATCGGTTTTAAGAATAAGATAGAATTGGTAAGAATTCCAGGCTGTATTAGCTGATAATACAGCGAAAAAAACAGCGAGAATCTTTGCAACCTATTGATTTCATAAGGTGGCCTTTTTTAGAAAACAACTGAGCATGCAGTGAACGGGAAGCGGGAATAAACAAATAGGACATATAGGACTAATAACCCGCAGCGAAACCAGCACACTGAATGGTTGCATCGTATAAACGCATCACTTCGTTCGGGGTTGCGGGCAATGAAGGCAAAAGTAACTCGGCGGCATTCGAGATTTTTGGCAGAATCCAACCTAAAAATGCGGTTCTGGTGTACGGCAAACAACTTGATGCTTACTATGGACGGATGCCTTTTATGCGTAAACATTCTTGAGTTCGCGGGGATATGGCTCAAAGGTAATTATCGGATTTGGAGGCGCCCTATGCACGATTGCTTCAGGCTCGGGAGGCTGGTCTACCTTATGACAGCCCTTTTTATCGCGGCCGGCGTATTTGGCTGTGCAACCACGCCCACAGGTCCATCCGCCCGAGCGGTGGCTCAGGCAGAAAAGACGGTAACGCCCGGACAGGTCCAGCATCCGGTGTATCAAGGCCCTGGCACGGTCACCTATTATCCTCCGCCCAACAGGATCGACTTGTGCGGGGAGCCCGTACCCTTGGAAAACCAGGAGGTCATGGAGCGATTCGACAAAGAGTTCACTCTCGTGGTGTACAACCCTGCGCATGTTTATCGGTGGTTAAAACTCAAGGGGCGCTATTTCCCGTCGCTTGAGGAACGCCTCCGGCGCCTCAACCTGCCCGAAGATCTGAAGTATGTCGCCATTGCGGAAATCGAGCCCCCGCTAAACACCCTGAAGAGAAGATCGGCAGACATGCGCTATGACTTCGAGCGATCCCCTGACAGCGCTTTGCAGTATCTGGGGGATCTTTACCGCAATTTCAAGAGTTGGTCTCTCGCCATAGCGGCTTACGACTCCGGTGAGAAACGCATTATGGACGAATGCCGCGCGCATGGAGAGAGCGATTGCTACCAGATGATGCTGCCGCAGGAAACAGAGCGCTATGTTTTCAGGATCCTGGCGATCAAGGCGGTCCTGAGTGACCCGGCGCGGTACGGGTATGAACTGCCCAAAGGCGCCGGATACCGCTAGGACCACCAGGGCATCAGGAGGTCAACATCTCTCCAGACTCCCATTGTATGGAAACATTGGTTAACGTCGGGTAATGGCATCTGCACTCTTGCATGCCGGCATGGTTTTGGCTTAAGCTTAAAGAGGTTCACCTGTTCGGTGCGGGGATGAATCGGCGAAAGATGAAAAAAGGTTTAAAAAGAGCACTTCTGCTTTGGGTAATCGGGGCCGCTCTGTTCTGTTTTTTTTCGAGTGGCGTTGCCAATGCTGCCGCCATCGACCGCAGGCTTTATTCCGAGCTTCTAAACTTTCCCACTGACCGAAAGATCGTCGAAGTGTATGGCGTACCCTGCTTGAAAATATTCCTCCCAAAAGGGCAGTCAATCAGCTACTTTTGTCGTTTTGTGAAATATTTTGATCGGGATTTCAAGTTCTACCGCCAGCAAATCGCTCTTATAAACCGGCTGGAGCCCATGGCGGAGGTTGGCGGCACCGATAACCTGAGCACGAACGTAGACTTCATCTATGTCCCGCTCAATTTTTCCATACAGCCGCAGATCCTTCCCGAACGGATTGGAAATATTTCCAACCTGCCGAAATTCGTCCTGATCGATCTCGACAAGCAGTGCCTGGGGCTCTATCAATACGGAAGATTGATCCAGCTGTTTCCGGTTTCATCCGGAATCCAAGGAACGCCTGCGAAAAAGTTTGCCATATTGTCCAAGGAAAAAGACCATTATTCGACGAAATACGACAATGCCTGGATGCCGTATGCATTGAGACTGTTTGGGGACTATTATCTCCACGCCGGCATTCTTCCAAGCTATGCAGCCTCGCATGGATGTATTCGTTTAATTTATGAAAACGCTATTGCCGTGTACGATTGGGCGGAGGTCGGAATGCCCGGCGAGATAATCAAGGCGACCTTAAACCAAAAAAACGGACAACCACAACCCCAGAAACTGCTGCCAACCCAGGCTCCACCATCACCCCGGAAACTGCCACCGACCAACACTCTGGAACCCGCATACCGCGACCTTTTCATTCCTAAATTCTAATTTTGCTATGGAAATTAAGCCTATCAAAACGGAAGCTGATTACAGGGCGGCAATGGAAGAAGTAGAACGCCTTTTTGATTCCATACCCGGTACTCCGGAAGGGGACCGGCTGGAGGTGCTGGTTACCCTTATCGAAGCCTTCGAAGAAAAACACTACACTATTCCACTGCCGGACCCGGTTGAAGCTATCCTCTACTATGTTGAGAGCCGCGGACTCTCCCGCCGGGACCTTGAGCAATTCATCGGCGGCCGTGCGCGTGTTTCCGAGATCCTGAATCGAAAGCGCCCACTCACTATCGGTATGATCCGCAAGCTTCACGCTGGTTTGGGCATTCCGGCAGAAGTCCTCATACAGCCTTACTCTTCAGAAGAGTCCGCTGCCTGAGAATGAGTGATGATCATGCACTCACCCTCAAGGACATACATGGCTTCATCTTTCATTCTCAATAACTGAACTTTATGCGAGGCATCCCTCCGCGTCAAGAACTGCGCCCTATCTTAAGCCATCCTGGACGTCAACTGGAACCGGGACATTCGGGATTACTCTCCCGGCCCTTGAAATCTCATTGTCCTAAAAATTTGCCACGTTCAGATCATACATTCACGAAAACGTGGCAGGCTTCAGGTTTTACCTCCGGCAAGATATCTTTGCTATCTGACTCTACTCACAACTCGGAGGTCAGTGGCCCGCTCCTCTGCCTGGTTACTTTTCGAGTGCTTTGTGTAAATCCAAACCCTCGTGTGATAGGAGCGTCTGTGGACTCCCCAAATTTATCTTATTTGCCAGGTCCAGTCTGAAAGAGCTAATCAAGCTGCTGCACTTGCACCAGCGATTCTTCGTGCATATCTGGTTAAAGGTAAAAAATATTTTACTTTATTCCGTTCTGAGACATTCCCTTTTCAGACTAGCCTCATGCGGCAAGCGTGATGCATGGATGGGCATCCTGCATTGGGCACCAATTCCATGGCATAGAAAAGTGAAACGAACAGAAAGGAACTTCAGCCATGAAGCAGATGACACTCGCTCAGGCCCCGAGCGCTCAGGCCACCGATCCTATGCCCTCCTGGAACGTCACCGCGCCGAAACAGGCAATCATCGCTTTCGTCGAAAAGGTTACCAGGGAAGGCTCGCCAGACTTCGTGCCGGTGGCCGAACGCATCGCCGTCTTTGATAACGATGGCACGCTCTGGCCGGAATTCCCAATGTCCTTTCAGCTTGCGTTCCTCTTTGACGAACTCAAGCGCCGCACTCCGAACGAGCCCAAACTCACCACTGATCCGATGGTGAAGGCGGCGCTCGCCGGCGACATGGCTAAACTCTTTGCCGGTGAACATCACGACGGCCTATTGCGAATCATGGCGCTCACCCATACTGGGATGACGACCGGAGACTTTCAAGCCCGGGTGGAGGCGTGGCTCGCCTCGGCCAAGCACCAGCGCTTCGGACAGCCTTACGACGGGCTCACCTATCAGCCCATGCAGGAAGTTTTGCGCTATATGCGAGCCAATGGCTTCAAGACCTTTATCGTTTCGGGTGGCGGCGCTGATTTCATGAGGGTCTGGACGGAGCGCGTTTTCGGCATCCCGCCCGAGCAGGTCGTCGGTTCCACGGTGAGAACGAAATTCGAGCTGGGCGACAATGGCCCGGTTCTGCTGAAAATGCCCGAAGACCCGTTCGTGAACGACAAGACAGGCAAGCCGGTCGGGATCTGGCAGTTCATCGGCCGACGGCCCATCGCCTGTTTCGGCAACAGCGACGGCGACCAGGCCATGCTTCAATACACCACCATCAATAACTCGAACCCCAATTTCGGCCTGCTTGTCCACCACACCGATGCCGAACGTGAATATGCCTATGACGTCAAGGCGCCGATAAGCGGCAAGCTGGTTGAGGCGCTGAAGGAAGCACCACAACGCGGCTGGAGCGTGGTAGATATGAAGAACGATTGGAAATGCATCTTCGGTTTCGAACAATAACTAAAACCGACTGTTAAAAAACAACACACAACAACAACAACTAGCGAGCTAAAGCAACCTTCCTTCATAGTCCGGAAAGGTCTAACTGAAACTAAAGATGGCTCTCCGGGACATTGACAATGTAGATCCCCGTAAAACATACCCTTGCCGAATCACATATCTTATTCACATGCTCGACCTCTGTTGGATTCGCGATAAGGTGTTGCGTTGCGGGTATATGGCCGGAGGATGAGAATATAGCGGAGAAACTGCGGCCAGCGTTGATCGAGCCGGTGGTGTGATGATGCGCTTCATGCGGCAAGAAACAATTCCGGCGGCAATTCCCGGTGTTCATGACGCCTGTTCTACCCGGCCCAGAAGCACTGCCGGGGCAGGCTGCGGGGCGAATCGTTGTCCGGACAAAAAAGATAATAAAGACAAATGCTATCTCACCACAGAGCAGCCATGGGCCGCAACCAAAAAGGCTAAAAGCGATTCACCACAGAGACACAGAGAGCACAGAGAAAGGCTGAGAAAAGCGGCTAAAGTTTCGGCCTCGCGCGCAGGGCGCGCAACGCCGAGCGCTCGCGCTGTGACGGGACTGCCCGCCGCAGCGCACGTGTTAACCGTGGCACTGCCGCCTCTGTGGTGGACGCTTACGTTGACAGTCATTCTGCAGCAGATAGTTCTTCCCTTAATAACTTAATGAGCGTGAATCTCTAACTCATACTTCCTTGCAAGTGCCAGGATCTTCTCCATATCGGGAGGTTGCCCGAGTTCGATCATCTCCTCAAAGAATCCCTCAAACCCGGCAGGCGAGACAAATACCAGCATTCTACTCTGCCCCTACTCACATTAGTAAACCTATGTGCTATCTCTATTGGTGCAAAAACAAACGATCCTGCCCCGGCCTGAACCGTCTTATCCCCATACTGGATCTAGTACTCACCCTCAAGAACGTACATGGCTTGATCTATATTCAACTCAAAGCACGATAGGGTAATGCCCTCCATCCATAGAAATCGTAGTTCCGGTGACATAACTTGCTTTGTCGGAGGCAAGATAGGCCACCATGTCGGCGATTTCCTCAGGAGAGGCCATGCGGCCTAATGGAATGCTCTCAACACTCTGCCTATATGCCTGATCGGTACTAATGCCGGAGAGCCGAGCCACAGCCGTCATCGCTTCTTTAACCCTGTCTGTTTCCGTCAGGCCGGGACTCACGCCAACAACACGAACCCCTTTGGAGGCGTAAACTGCGGCAAGTCCGGCAATTGCCAACATAAGCGCGGCGTTTGCCGAACCGCCCGCCAAATGCGTCGGCATGGCGATTTTCCCGCCAATGCCGACAATGCTGATAATCACACCCTTCCCGCGTACAGCCATTCGCTTTACTAGAGGATCTATGACGTTGATGTAAGTAAAAAACTTTGCATCAATCGCCGTTCGCCACAACTCCGGCGTCAGCTCATCGGGTGGCGTGCGTTTAGCCGCTCCGGCCGAGTTTACCAACACGTCAACATGTCCAAGACTGCTTTCAACTGTTTCGATCATCCGAGCAGCCGCATCAGCATCCGTCAAATCGGCAGCAACGCCAAAAGCATCAGGCAAACTTGCTTTAGCCTCGTCAATATGCTTCTGCGAGCGGGAGCAGATAGCGATCTTTGCCCCCTCGGCCGCTAAAGCTCCGGCGCAAGCCAACCCGATTCCTTTTGTGCCGCCCGTTATCAGCGCAAGCTTTCCCTCAAGACCCAACTCCATCGAATTCTCCGCCAAAATTTGTTAGTAAATCAGCTTACTGGCAC
>CAVRZU010000184.1:0-11051 GCA_963725365.1 uncultured delta proteobacterium
GAGGAATCGGAAGGGAACATGCACCCGCCCCTACGTTATTGGCGCGTTACGCTCCCGAGGGCTTTATGCCCTCCCGGAAGCCACGACCTGAACGCAAATCGGTATTACAGGCCGCCGCTGCCGTTCCTGATAAGCCGCCTTCCGATCGGGCCGATTCGTTCAAGGAACGGCCTTGCCAGCTCCGGGATAAAATAAGCGGAGAGGAGGGCAAAAATGACTCCGAAGCACAATCCACTAAGAATGATTTCTGAAAAGGCGGCCAGGTAGGGAGAAAAATGCGGGTCGAACGGAATTGCCTTTCCGGCGGCCCAGGCCGGCACGACCGAGACCGCGGACACAATGAGAACTTTGCCCGTACCCGACAGCAACCCGGCAAAAGCTGCGCCGCCGGACCTGGTTTTCCACCAGAACGTCATGGCCGCGCTGTAAAAAAAGAGGGAAGCGGCGCTCGCGCAGGCCACTCCCAGTGCGCCGGTGCGAATTGTCAGCAAATAAAAAACCGGGATCATGAGCAAGGTTACGGATGTCCCCATACACAGCCGGGGTCAGCGTATCGAGCTTTGAGTAGAAGGCCCGGCCCAAGCACCTGCTGGTATCCCCAGCAGGGGACGCAGATAAGCAGGACCTCCAGCAGCCGGGCGGTGTTGAGCGGTATCCGAAACGCCGAAACGGCCCTGCTGGAAAATCAGCCGTATTGTCGGTTCGGCGACCAGGATCATCCAGATCGAAAGCGGAACCAGCAGGGTCAATACATTTTGCAGGGCTGAGTTTATCGTCCGGTAGAACCTGGAAAGATCATTTTTTACGAACAGCTCGGCCATAAACGGATAGGAAGCCATCCCGGCGGCCTGCGCCACCACGCTCACCGGGACCATCATGATCCGCCGCGCGTAGCTCAGCCAACTGATCGCCCCGACCCCGGCAAGAGAGCCGAATATCCTCACAAACTGCTCGTCGAGCGACCGTAATGGACTGCCCGATCATGAGCGGCAGCGCTACGAGGAAATATTTTTTCAATCCGGGGTGGAAGACCGAGAACCTGATGCTCAAACCGCCTCCGAACCTCACCGCAAGCAGGGGCAGCAAAAAGTTCCCCACAAAGGACCCGGCAAGAACGCCCCAGCAAAAACCTTCCATTCCCCTTGCCCGGAGCAGGACGCCCCCTGATGATGATGAACAGGTTATAGACTATTGAGACCATGGCCGGGATGAAGAACTGCTTGCGCATGAAAAGAATCGCGCTCAAGCACGAACCGCAGAGGAAAAATATTTGCGCCGGCAGGATGATCCGCAGGAAAAAGGCAAGGCGGGAAAGGGCCTCGGTGCTAAGCCCGGGCGCTGCGAGGCGGGCCAGCTTCGGGCGCAAAGAGGAACGCAGGAAAAGTAAGTGCGCAGATCGAAACTGTTACCCAGAAGAAAACGCTTGAAAAAAACCGCCACCCTTCTTCTTCGTCTTCTTCGAAGTATTTGGTGAGAAAGGGAATCAAGCGTGATGGAAAAATAGCCGCCTGCAAGCATGTAATTTATGAAATCCGGGATTACGAAAGCAGCGAAATAGAGGTCCGATTCCTGGGTCGCCCCAAACAGGAGCGAGATGAGCTTGTCGCGGAAAAGCCCCATAAACCGGGAGAGCAGAATGCCTCCACCTACTATCATCGCTGCCAGCCCGATCTGCTGGCGTGTCTTCCAGAATGACATAGGCAAAAAATCTCGAATTCCACCGCAGAGACGCAGAGACGCAGAGACGCAGAGAAAAGCAATTCGGCAGACAGAAAAAACCAAACAAAAGAATTTTACTAAAGGTTATCAGTAAAAGCCAATTGGAAAGACGATACAATCGGTGGACCGCCGGCCAGGTTTGCCGCCGCCTTTGGCCTGACTGTCCACACGTAGCACCGGGGGTGGCACGGATAACTCGTTATCCGTGTGCGCAGCACAAGAGGCTTATGACAAACCTCAATGGCTTTTGCGCGGTCATCATCAAAGAGCCTTCGCCTTTTCTTCGCAGGAAAAGGTCAGAAAATGGGCGAGGCCCCAAAGATCAAATACCTTCGTTGCGTGAGTGTCCTCCCGCTACACCCGGAGGCCGTACGGGCGATGCTTCGAGTCCGCGCCCGTTCTTCGCCCAATTTATACCGAGTTGTGTTCAAATCGTGCGTTTCGGGAGGACATAAAGCTCTGGAATTCTACTAAAGGTTATCAGGAAAAGCCAATTGGAAAGACGATACAGGCGGTGGACCGCCGGCCAGGTTCGCCGTTGCCTTCGGCGGCGGGAAGAAAAATTTTGATAATTGTCCTTTTCAAAAAAACCTCAAGGGCATACATTCGGACCCGGTTTGATCTGACGCGTTCAGGAGGATGGCTATGAAACTCGGAATAACAGGATTGGGGAGGGCGGGCAAGACCACCGTATTCAACGCTGTGACGGGAAGAAGCGGCGAATCGGTCCCTACAGGAGGGCAAGTGGGGCCGGCGCTCGGGGTCGTAGCGGTTCCGGACGCCAGGGTGGACTGGCTCACCTCACTTTATCATCCCAAGAAGACTACCCATGCACAGATTTCCTACATGGACCTTCAGGGCATTCCGGGCATGGCAGACAATAAGCGCGAGTATATGTCGCTTCTGCTGACTCACATGAGGCCAATGGATGCCTTGATCATGGTCGTGCGTAATTTTGCCGATCCGGTGCTGGGACTTCCCGATGCGGCAAAAGACCTGAGGGAACTCGAAGACGAATTTCTCATCGCCGATATGGCGTCTGTCGAAAAGCGGATCGAGAAAATAGAGGCCGAACTCAAACGGGGCAAAAAACCCACGGGGACAGAAAAGGAACTTCTTGAAAAATGCGCCGAAATTCTCAATGCCGAGCAGCCTCTGCGGGCGCACCCCGAAATTGCCAATGCCCCGGAGCTAAGGGGCTACACTTTCCTTTCCGCAAAACCCCTGCTGGTGATCGTGAACAATTCGGATGAAGATGGCGTTATGCCCTCTATTTCCTTCAGGTCCGCCGAAGCCGTCGTAGTCCGCGGAAAGCTCGAGATGGAGCTGGGTCAACTCTCGGATGATGAGGCCGAATCTTTCATGCAGGATTTCGGAATAGCCGAATCCGCCGTTGACAGAGTGATAAAAAGCTCGTTCGCTCTTCTTGACCAGATCTCTTTTCTGACGGTAGGCGAGGACGAGGTGAGGGCCTGGACGATCGCCAGGGACACTCATGCCGTCGAAGCCGCCGGGGCCATTCACTCGGATATACAGAGAGGGTTTATACGGGCGGAGGTTGTCGCTTATGAGGACCTGAAAAAAGCGGGCGATTACGCCGCAGCGCGAAAGCAGGGCACGGTTAGACTGGAGGGCAAAAATTACTCCGTCCAGGACGGTGACATAATCAATTTCCGGTTTAATGTTTAAGTGCGGATGATAGGGGATGGGGGGGAGGGGTTTTACCCCTTCCCCCCATCCCATTGCCCATTATTTAAATTATATCGTCCAAAAGTGTTTCCACCTTGACCATGATCTGGTCATCTTCATAGTTTGCCAGTTCGATAGCTTTTGCCGGGCATTCCGACACACAAGTGCCGCACCCCTGGCAGAGCGCCTCGTTGATTTCCGAGACGTCGTTGACTATCTGCGGGACCCCGTAGGGGCATGAGCGCACGCAAACCAGGCATGCGGCGCAATGCTCGGAGTGCACCTTGGCTACCACGCCTCCGATTGACTGGTCCTTGGCGGCAAGAAATGCACCTGCCCTGGAAGCAGCCGCCAGCGCCTGGGAAATGCTTTCAGTGATCAGTTTGGGACTATGAGCCGTACCGCACATGAACAGGCCTTCGGTTGCGAAATCCACCGGCCTCAGCTTCACGTGGGCTTCGATAAAATACCGGTCCGGACTGCTCTGAATCTTGAGCATGGACGCAAGCTCGCCATTTTCGGGGGCGAGGGTCGCGGCGCTAAGGATCACGGCATCGGCCGGCATTTGAACCGGGCGGTTCAGAACGTGATCGTCGAACAGGACGGAAAGTCCGTCGCCGTTTGTATTTACGCGGGGTAGATTTTCCGGAGTGTAGCGGGAGAAAAGAATGCCTTCGCGCCTAGCCTGCGTGTAGTAATTTTCGAGCAGGCCGTACATTCTCATATCTCGATACAGGATCATAATATCCATATCGGGATTGAGCTTTTTGAGCTCGCGTGCATGCTTGACCGCTGTCTGGCAGCAAACTCGGCTGCAGTTCGGATTGTCGTCTGTCCGCGAGCCTACGCACTGGATCATGACTACCCGATTCCATGCCGCGGTCGTGGCAGGTTCCTTGCGCATGACCTCATCGAGTTCGAGTTGGGTTATCACGGCGCCGTTTTCACCGTAGCCAAATTCTTTGGGCTTATATTCATGGGCGCCTGTGGCCAGAATCGCAACGCCGTGGCTTATTTCCCTCTCCGAGCCATCGCCGGTGTTGACCCGAGTGGCGAAGTTGCCCTTGTAGCCTGAGAAGCCGGTAATCCGGGCGTCGGTAAGGACTTCAATTTTACTGTGTGCCTCGACCTCTTCTATCAAACCGGCAAGGAACTTCTGGACATCTTTGCCTTCTATGGTATGAGCGATTCTGAGGCTAACACCGCCGAGTTGTTTTTCCTTCTCGATGAGCGTAACTTCGAAGCCCTGTTTCGCCAGCCCAAGGGCGGCGGTCATGCCCGCGACCCCTCCGCCGATCACCAGTCCGCTCTGGACGACATCGAGGTGCTTCTCAAACAGTGGATCAAGCAATGTCGCCCTGGCAACGGCCATGCGAACCAGATCCTTGGCCTTTGCCGTAGCGAGCGGCTTGTTGTTGCTGTGGCACCATGAATCCTGATTGCGAATGTTGGCCATCTCGAAGAGGTATTTGTTCAAGCCGGCGTCCATCAGGGTTTCCTGGAACAGCGCCTCGTGGGTCCGAGGCGTGCAGGAGGCGACCACTACGCGATTGATGCCGTGCTCTTCTATCATCTCGGCCATTTTGACCTGGGTGTCCTGAGAGCAGGTGTAGAGATTTTCTTCGACATAAACCACGTTGGGGAGCGAGCGCGCGTAGTCCCTGACGGCGGGCACATCGACAACGCCAGCGATGTTGGTGCCGCACCGGCATACGAACACCCCGACCCGGGGCGCTTCATCTCTGATGTCTTTTTCGGGTTTCTTTTCCTTGATTGTGGCCACCGACCAGCGGGATTCGTTCAACGATTCACTGCACGCACATGCCGCAGCCGATGCTTCCACTATAGACGACGGGATGTCTTTGGGTCCCTGAAAGGTGCCGCAGACATAAAACCCGGGCCTGGAGGTGGATACGGGCGTAAAGCAGTCAGTATTTACGAACCGGTTATCGTTGAGTTCGATTCCAAGCCGTTTGGCAAGGTCCACCGAGTCCTTGCCAACGTCGAGTCCAACAGAGAGCACTACGAGATTATAGACCTCCGAATGCATACGGCCTTGTTCGTCCACGTAATCGATCTCGAGGTCCCCATCGCCGACGGGCGTGATCGTGTGTATACGGGAGCGGACGAAACGAACGCCTTCGTGTTTAGCACGCAGGTAATATTTTTCGAAGTCCTTGCCGTAGGTACGCATGTCCATAAAGAAAATTGTAGTGTCGAGTTCGCCGTGTGCATGTTCCTTGGCGATTGTGGCTTCCTTCAGGGCGTACATACAGCAGACACCCGAGCAGTAGGAGTTGTCACAGTTGTTGGTATCGCGTGAACCTACGCACTGCAGCCATGCGATTTTCTTTGGCTCTTCCCGGTCGTAGGGCCGATTGAGCTGGCCGCGATAAGGCCCCGACGCGCTCAATATGCGTTCGAATTCCATGCTGGAGATTATATTGGGATGGTTTGCATAATCATAGTTCCCGACACGGGACGCATCGAAGACGCCGGTGCCGGTTGCAATGACCACCGCCCCAACCTCGAGGTCCTTTGTCTTCGGCGCATCCGAATAGAGGATGGCCCCGGCCAGGCAGACCTTTTCGCAAAGACCGCAGCCGATGCAGGTTTCGTGGTCTATGGAAAAGACCATCGGTACGGCCTGTGTGTAGGGTATGTACGTAGCCGCTCTGCGATCGAGGCCCCGGTTGTACTCATTTGGAGCTTTCAGAGGGCAGATTTGAGCGCAGGCGCCACAGCCCGTGCATTTCGACCTTTCGATGTAGCGAGGGGATTGGCTCAATTTGGCAGTGAACCGTCCCGGTTCGCCCTCAACCGATTCTACCTTGGAGTGTGTTACGATACTGACGTTCGGATGCCGGCCGACCTCGACCAGTTTGGGTGAGATGACTCACATCGCGCAGTCGTTTGTAGGAAAGGTCTTGTCCAATTGGGACATCAGACCGCCCACCGTCGGCGACTGGTCCACCAGGTAGACGTAGTACCCGGAGTTGGCCAGATCCAGGGATGCCTGCATGCCGGCAATGCCGGCGCCGACCACCATTACAGCACCAATATTCTTATCTTTATCTGTATTTGCCATGTTCATTCCTGCTGTCTCTTTTTCCATTTCGGAGAAGTGAACTTTCCATCAGATGCTCAGGACCCACTAGCATGACGCATCAGTCCGGATAAATTTCGGAGTGGTGCCTTCATATCCCTGGAGCTCTACAGGACCCCACTTTTCAACATCTACCAGGCGTTGCGAAACACTGTAGACTCCGAGCCCCGTCTTTGCGGAAATTTCTCTGACAGACTGCGGCCCAGTGCGCAAAGCCTCAAGGATCAGGCCGTTTTGGTACTCGGTTTCGCATACGGATTGCAATAGCTGGTCGAACTCGGCCGGGTTCACCTTTTCGTTGTAGACGTTTCCACGTTCGGTGACCTGGCGGTCAATTCCCAGGAGCCACCGGAACCGGGGCGAGTTGAGAACGCTGTCAACTGCTGAAAGCTCGAGATCGAATTTTGAGGCGTCGAACGGACCAAGCTCTGCGAGTTGGCCACTCAACTCCTTTATGTAATTTGCGAACTGTTGCCCTTCGGCAGCACTGACCCAACGGAGCTGAATACGGCCTCGGCCGATTTTGGAGAGGTCGAGCAGATTTTCTACGATCTTGATTCTTTTTTGCGTGTATACATTACCTTCCAGGTAATGGCAGTCGCCAAGGTGTCACCCGAAGACGAAGACGCCATCAAAGCCACTTCTAAGCGCTTCGGTCAGATAGAGAGGATCCACCCTCCCCGAGCACATCGTGCGCAGCACCCGGATTGTCGGCGGGTACTGAAAACGGGACACACCGGCCAGGTCCGCTCCTGCGTATGAACACCAGTTGCACAAAAAAGCCAGTACCTTAGGCTCAAAAGCACTTAAACTCATTTTCTGTTCTCCCTTAGAGCCGAATCGCAATGAACAGGCCCATCTATTGAGCGGCGCCGCCGGCGCGGATGGCCGCGACGATCTGGCAGTCTCTGAAATGTTTCATATCGATTGCTTTCTGTGGACAAGACGCCGCGCACACTCCACAGCCCTTACAGGATGCGGAAATGGTTTGCGCCCGGTATCCTTTTCCTGCGACTTCTTGAAGCCTTATGGCCCCGAAAGCACAGTTCGCTTCACACATTCCGCACCCGATGCAAAGCTCCTGATCGACCATCGACACGATGGGCGCGACTTCTACAAAGGGCTTTGCCAGGATGCTTGCAGCACGCGCTGCGGCGGCCTGCGCCTGGGCTATGGACTCATCTATGGGTTTGGGATAATGGGCCAGGCCGGCAACGAAAACCCCGTCGGTTGCAAAGTCAACAGGTCGAAGCTTCATATGCGCCTCGAGGAAGAAGCCATCCTGGCTCAAAGGCACCTTGAAGAATCTGGCAAGCTCATCGAGTCCCGCCGGAACCAGGGCGGAAGCCAAGTTGAGATAATCGACCACAATCTCGACTGGTCTTTCCAGAACGTGGTCCTTCACCTTTATCTTGAGTTTTTCTATTCCCCCTGCGCTCACCTTCTCCACGACAGGCTTCTCGTCGTGGTTGTACCTGATGAAGAGAACTCCGAGCCTTCTGGCCCTGGTGTAGATATCCTCCCTCAAGCCGTAAGTGCGAATGTCCCGATAGAGAACATAGACATCGAGGTCCGGTTTCTTTTCCTTGAGCTCGATCGCATGTTGAACGGACGATGTGCAGCAGATTTTGGAGCAGTAAGAGCGACCAGGCTCTCTGGAGCCGACGCACTGGATAAATGCAACAGCTTCGGCAGACTCCAACCGCTTCGGGTCATCTTCGAACAGCTTATCGAGTTCGTGCCAGCGGGTTACCCGTTCGCTTTGACCGTAGAGGTATTCTCCGGGAGTTAACGGCTGAGCCCCTGTGGCAAGGATTGCAACGCCATGCTCAATTTCACGATCCTGGCCTTTTACACGGACCGTACTGGTGAACTGACCGACAAAGCCTTTGGCGGCGTGCAGTTTTGCCCCGGTAAGGACCTCGATGTTACTGTGGCCCATCACCTTGCTCTTGAGCTCTTCTACGTAAGCGCGTATGTCTTCGCCCTTCCAGCTCTTTCTAAGCTCGAGTGCATGGCCGCCGAGATATTCCTTTTCTTCGACCAGGCAGGTTTTAAAGCCTTGCTCAGCCAAATTGAGCGCCGCGTTCATGCCGGCGACCCCGCCGCCGATAACCATGGCCGATTGGTTAAGGGGCACCTGAATCTTTTCTATAGGATCGAGCAGGGCTGCCTTTGCAACGGCCATTCTTACAAGGTCTTTCGCCTTTGCCGTGGCCTTTTCAGGCTCTGCCTGATGGACCCAGGAGTCCTGATCGCGGATATTTGCAAACTCAAAAAGATACGGATTCAGGCCTGCTTCCCGGATGGTTTCCTGGAAGAGGGGTTCGTGGGTCCTGGGCGTACAGGCTGAAACCACTATCCGGTTGAGCCTGTGTTCTTTTATGGCCTCTACCAGCACTTTCTGGGTGTCCTGGCTGCACGTGAACATGTTGTCAATAACATGGACCACATTTGGAAGGCCCTTTGCGTATTCCCGGACCTCATCGACGTTCACCACACTTGCTATATTGACTCCACAGCGGCAGACAAAAACGCCGATCCGAGGTTCGCCATAGATGGAAGGATCTTCCGGCGGATAAGTCTTTTCAAGTGTCAGAGAATTTCTCGATTCGGACAGCAGGGCCTCCGATGCCGATGAAGCCGCCGATGCCTCAATTACCGAGGATGGGATGTCCTTGGGGCCGCAAAACGCCCCGCAGGTATAAACACCGGGCCTTGAAGCGGCAACCGGGGAAAAGCTGGTCGTGCGGGCAAAACCGTTTGAATCGAGCTCGATGCCGATTCTTTCGGCAAGCGCCTTTGATTCCTTTGAAACCTGAAGGCCTATTGAGAGCACCACCATGTCAAAGATTTCGGATTGCACTATTCCGGATGGGTCGACATAGTCAATCCTGAGGTCATCGGAGCCAGGCTCGGCTGATGCTATCGAGTGTACCCTGCACCGGATAAACCGGACCCCGTTCTCTTGTTCGGCCCTGTTGTAATAACGCTCGAAATCTTTTCCGTAAGTCCGCATGTCCATGAAGAAAATTGCGGTATCGAGTCCTTCCCTTGCATGCTCCTTAGCGATCACGGCCTCTTTAATGGCATACATGCAGCATACCCCCGAGCAGTACTCGTGCGCATGCTCGTGTGAATCACGTGATCCTACGCATTGCAGCCAAGCGATCTTTTTCGGCGTTTTTCTGTCGGACGGGCGCTCCAGATGGCCCTCGAACGGACCGGAGGCGCTCAAGATGCGTTCGAATTGCATGCTGGTGATAACATTGGGATATTTGCCATACCCATAGGTATCACAGGGAGTTGGATCGAAAGCTTCGAACCCGGGAGCCAGGATAATGGATCCAACATCGATTTGGTGCACTTGGTCCTTCTGGTCGAAATCTATAGCCCCCGTTGGACAGAATTTCTCACAAGCCCTGCATTTGCCGTTTTTGAAAAAGGTGCAGTTTTCACCATCGATCGAATACTTGAGAGGAACCGCCTGGGGATATTTGACATAGGCGGCTTTGCGCGTCGCAAGGCCCTCGTTGAAGGAATCCTTCACCTTTTTGGGGCACTTTTCGGCACAAATCCCGCAGGCAACACATTTTTCCGCGTCCACAAAGCGCGGCCGTTCCCGGACCGTTACCGTAAAACTGCCGGCCTCACCTTCCACCTTTTCGACATCAGACATAGTGAGCAGTTTGATATTGAGGTGGCGCCCGCATTCGACGAGCTTTGGAGAAAGAATGCACATTGAGCAGTCGTTAGTGGGAAAAGTTTTGTCCAACTGAGCCATGACTCCGCCGATTGTGGGAGAACTCTCGACGACGTAGACGAAGAAACCCGATTCGGCGAGGTCGAGGGCGGCCTGAGTGCCCGCTATGCCCCCTCCCACAACCATAACGGCGCCCGTTAAGGATTTTGCTTGACTGTTTTCATTCATTTGATTCACTTCCTGAGCAACTCCTATCAACCAGATCATGATCGCGCTGTTCGAATTCCCCAAATAAACAAGGGCTGACTTCAACCCCCGATCTGAATCCCTTTGGATTCAGTTTCACTATGAGGAAATCATGGCGTGATCGTCCCCTGCCGGTCATCTACTTCCAATGCCAACACCGATTCGCTGGCAATCTGAGGTCCAGTATGAAGTGCGGCATCGGAGATTTTCACTGATGCCGCATAATGCCACGTTCGGTGACAGTTTTAACATGGAGTTAATTTTTAAACAATTGCTAAGCCTGATTTGTCAACAATTTTATCTCGCCGGTCGCTGAAATTCCTTTTCGGAGAGCAAAAACCTGCCGATCAGATGCGGTACGGGCGGTTCATGCTTCAGAATTCCCATCCATTGCGGTCATTTATGATAACCTATGCCGAAGCGGCGCTCAAGCTCTGCTCCCCGTTTAACTGAGATATCCGTGCTTATTTTTTGGACGTGAGTGTTCAAAATAAAAACTTCGATTTTTAACAGATGCAAAAATTAACTGGATTCAGGGTGAATTTTACAGGGTTTGATTCAAGCCTGTTCCCTTCTCAGGGTGATTAA
>CAVRZU010000185.1:0-11166 GCA_963725365.1 uncultured delta proteobacterium
TCTTCACCGTACCGAGCAGCCCCCTGCTGACTGTCCCATCTGGGCGTGTCTCCAGGATGCTCAGCCTGTTCGCAGCCAGGGGCCTCATCCGCGCTGGGGAGGTTACTACCACTACCATGCGTTCCCGGTCTTAAACGTTTCCGGAGACCTCGAACGGGTGATCTATTATGAGAAGGACGCCACCGAGGCCAGAAAACTGGAACAGCGTCTCCAACAGGTTGAGCGGCTAAAGGCGCTGGGGACACTGGCTGCAGGAGTTGCTCACGAAATTCGCAACCCTCTGGCTACCATAAACTTCAACTCCCAGATGCTCAGGCGCGAGCTGGAATTGAGACCGGCCCAGCAGGAGATGTTCGAGGACGTATTCGAACAGATACGGCGCATTGACCGGATCATTCAGCAGGTGCTCCATTTCGCCCGGCCCAGCGACCCTCAGTTCCTGCCCGCAGGCCTCAATGAGGTTGTGCGCCGCTGCCTGGATATGTCAAAGATGTACCTCATAAAGGTCGGGGTGGAAGTCTCTGTTGATCTTTGGTCCGGCCTGCCTCCTATCGTCATGGATTTCAACCAGATTTCCCAGGTATTGATGAACCTGATTCTCAATTCCATCGAAGCGATGCCCGATGGCGGAAAATTGACGATAAGCACTTTTTTGCATCAGGATCAGAGGCAAGTTTTCCAAATCCAGGATTCGGGGACCGGTATTCTGGAAGAAGATAAAGGCCGCATCTTCGACCCATTCTTTACTCGAAAACCAGAGGGGACCGGAATGGGCCTCAGCATTTCAAGGCAGATAATAGAAAAGCACGGCGCCCTTATGGAACTCGATTCCAAACCAGGGGAAGGGACCACATTCCGACTATTTTTCCCCTGGAAACGAATCTGACTCCTGAGGGGGCCAATTAGTAATTACGAATTAAATCATACTCTTGCCTTGCGCTAGCTGTGAGGCAGGGGGGCTTTTTCTTGCCGCCGCTGAAGGCAGCGGCGAACCTGGCCGGCGGTCCCACCGCTCCCGCCACCATCTTAATCGGGATAGATCATGAAAATCAAGTTCCTGGGTGTGGGATCGGCCTTTACCACAGCCGATTATTACCAGTCCAACATGTTATTGACTGCCCGCAACGGCAGGAAAATGCTGATCGATTGCGGCAGCGATATACGCTTCTCCCTTGCTGAATGTGGCTTTCGTCTCAGGGATTTTGGCGGACAAATCGACGCAATCTACATATCGCACCTTCACGCCGACCATATAGGCGGGCTGGAAGGGGTGGCGTTCAATACCAAGTTTGATGCGCAAAGCCCCCAGTGTAAACTTTTCATTCCGCAGAGCCTGCGCAAAGATCTTTGGGAACATTGCCTGAAGGGCGGCCTCATGTGCGTGCAGGACAAAGAAGTGGACCTATCGGATTACTTTGCCTGTTGCCCGATTGCGGACGACGGGCCTTTCCGGTGGGAGGGCATTGATTTTTCCCTTGTCAAGATGCTTCACACAGGCCCGGGATGCAAAAACGCCTACAGTTTCGGTCTGGTTATCACTCATGAGACCGGGAGCATCTTTATATCTACTGATGCTCAGTTTCAGCCTGATTTGCTTGGCGAAATCGCCGGCCGGGTTGAATTGATCTTCCATGACTGCGAGACAGTGTACGCACCCTCCGGGGTTCATGCTCATTATGACGATCCGTGGCACCCTGCCTCTTAGCCTTAAACAGAAAATGTGGCTGTATCATTATCAGCCAAATCCCGCGCGGGACCCGGAGGCGGAAGGGTTCAGAGGGTTTGTCGCAAAGGGGCAGGAGTTCGTTTTTTAATCACTAATCCCGGATAATATTGCCGGTACCAGTCTATGAAAGCCGATATCCCCTGACGCAAGGGGGTCCTGGCGCGAAAGCCAAAATCACGCGCAATATCATCGGTATTCGCAAAGGTATTCGGGACGTCGCCGGGTTGCATGGGAAGAAACTCTTTTAGGGCCTTCTTTTGAAGGCAATCCTCTATTACCGATATAAATTCGAGGAGCTGAACAGGCTTGTTATTTCCGATATTATAGATCCTGTAAGGAGCAAAACTGGCGCCGGGTCCGGCCTTAGCCCGTCCCATTTCGGGTCGGGCGCAGGTGGATGATCGATGAGCCGCAGCACCGCTTCCACAACGTCATCGATATATGTAAAATCGCGGCTCATCTGACCGCTGTTGAATACCCTGATCGGTTTTCCGGTGAGAATTGCGCGTGTAAAAAGAAAAAGAGCCATGTCCGGACGTCCCCACGGACCATAGACCGTAAAAAATCGCAGACCCGTGGATGGAATCCCGTATAAGTGGGCATAGGAGTGGGCCATTAGCTCGTTTGCTTTTTTTGTGGCCGCGTAAAGTGAAACGGGGTGGTCCACGTTATCGTGTACTGAGAAAGGGATTTTCTCGTTTGCGCCGTAAACCGAACTCGATGAGGCGAAAACCAGATGCTTGACTCCGCTTAGCCTGCAACCCTCAAGCACGTTTAAGAACCCGTCTATGTTACTCTGAATATAGGCGCGCGGATTGGTCAGGGAGTACCTCACTCCGGCCTGAGCGGCCATGTGAGCCACTATATCGAATGAATGCTCTGCGAAAAGCCTTTCAATGGAAGGATGGTCCTCCAAGCCAAGTTTGAAAAATTTGAACCCGGCATGCCTTGCAAGCAAAGAGAGCCGGTCTTGTTTGAGCCTCACGTCATAATAATCGTTGAGGTTGTCAAGACCTGCCACGGGCAGGCCCGCTTCAAGCATCTTCAATGCTATGTGAAAACCGATAAAACCGGCTGCGCCTGTCACTAAAACTGGTTTCTGAAGATCCATCGTTGAGTTCCGTATGCACCTCTTCTACCTTATCCAGAATCCGTCCGGACCGGAAGAGAACTTTTTTTGACCGTCCCCTCTATCAGTAAATATCGAATATGTCAAGCGATATTCTAATATAGGGTATTGAATATCTCTTTTCTAAATTCACAATTCGACCCTAATTTTCTAACATCGACAAGTACCATAAAAAATAGTGGTTATTATCGTTGTGTAGTTTTCACAGGCATGCTCTATGCTCGTAACCAATGTGACCGAGTTGGCGGAGCTGTATCTTCCCTGTCCCATGGAAAGGAACGTCGGCACTGTGAATAGACCGCGCAAGCCTGGAATCGTCTTCATCATTTTCGCAATTCTGCTGGCCGGATTAGCTCTACCGCAGGTATCCGCGGCATATTCAGGCAGAGTTGTCGAGATTCGCAAAGGAGATGTGCTGATGGTTGATACCGGAGGCGTGGTGCAGGAAATCCGCCTCTATGGTGTTGCCTGCCCGGTCTTCGGGCAACCCTTTTATGACAAGGCGCGATTTTTGCTAACTCACTTATCACTTCAAAGAACTGTGGAGGTCACTCCTATCTTTAAGGATGAGAATGGGATCGAGAATGCACTTGTCCGGATAGAAGGGGTGAAGGATTTTTTGAACAACCAACTCATAGGCTACGGGTTGGCATGGGTGAGACCATGCGATGCAAAATCGAGACTATGCGCAGAATGGAAAAAGCAGGAGGAATTTGCGCAGATGAATTTCATCGGACTTTGGGCTCAACCGCCTGCAATTGCGCCATGGGAGTGGCAAAACGCTCAACGAATGGAAATCTACGAGCGAGGCCTCAAGTCAAAAAATCAGCAGAAATAGCTAACAATTGGGCAGTTGTCAGTGGTCAGTGGGCACGCGCTGCGAGCGTCAGAAAAAATACGCGGCGTCAAGGATAGGGGATGCGCATTACAACTGTGATGATTATCATGATGCAAAATTCGCCATATTCTCTTATCTGGAACAGCATACTATCGGGTAGGTCAAAATGAAATTAAGAGCAATTATCCTATTTGTCCTCTCATTTTCGCTTTATTGTTGTGGACCATACACCAAGAACGCGGCAGTTGTCGGGGCGCCCGGCACGCTCGCACCACCCGCGCCGCAGGAATATCGGATGACCCCCGGCGATAAGATCAGCATCAAGTTATTTTATAATCCCGACCTCAACCAGGAAGTGACGGTCCGGCCCGACGGGAAAATTGCATTGATGCTCGTACACGACGTTAATGCTGCCGGGATAACCCCTTCCGAACTGACACAGCAATTGACTGAAAGCTATGGGAAATTTCTTCAGCAGCCTGAGGTCGCCGTTATAGTGAGTGCGTTTGCAGGCCAGAGAGTGTTTGTGGGAGGAGAGGTGGCACAGCCCGGAGTCAAGGATATCATTGGTCCCACAACTGTTATACAGGCTATTGCAATGGCCGGCGGCTTCAAGGACGATGCCCGTCTTAATGAAGTGGTGGTTATGCGCCGGGATGAAAACGGCAAACCCTTTATAATTAAATTGGACAGCGTAAAAGCAACGAGGGGTATTGATCTGCAGCAGGATATTTATGTGCAGGCTTACGATATGATTGTAGTGCCCAGGAGCAACATCGGAGACGTGGACCTCTGGGTCCTGCAGTACATTCATAATACTGTAGGAATACTTGGTCAGGACGCCCTGGGTTTTTATTATTTTTCACAAGGGGCGAACGGCGGAGTAGTGCGGTGAGAGGCTCTATGGCGGCAACCTGATAATAATGAGGGATTAAAAGGGTACAATAGGATTACTAGGCAACGATTTCATTATTGCCTGATTGCAAGGTAATTGGCCCTATCGTAGTAACCCCAAGAAATTGAGAGATTAGAAATGATTGATTCCCCGAATACGAACTTTCCGGTGCCTTCCCAGGCGGCGGACCTTCCGTCATTACAGTCCGAACGTATGTTCCTGGTGAGAGAGGCATATCCAACAAACAATCTTCGCGACTACGCGTCTATATTCTTTAAACATAAAGCCGACATCCTTGTAACTTTCGTTGTGCTGTGCGTCATCTTTAGCACAGCCGCACTCGTATACAAAATATTGGATTTATGAGCCCGATTATAAGGCAAAATCATCTCTTTTGGTCAGATCCGGCTGGGAAAATTATTCTCCGGAACTGTCGCTTGAAAAGCGCCAGGCCCCAGCTATAAGCCAGGCAGAACTCGTGGGGTCTGAAGCGACCATACTGGGGAGCAGAGAGCTAAAAGAGAAGGTCATCAGGACCTTGAAACCGGAAATCATCTTTCCCATGCTTGTCAAAGCGCCTTTTCGAGGACTTAGCAACAGCGAAGCTGCGTTGGTGCTCTTTGAGAAGCATCTTGCCATCACGCCGTCGAAAACGGGTACGGGTAATGTAATCGAAGTCGTTTTCAATGATAATAATCCTACTGTATCGGCGGCTGTGGTCAATGAACTGGTTGACTACTATATCGATAAGCGAAGTGAAATTTATAAGGACCCGAAATCAGTTCTGTTTCTCGAGAAGAAGGCTGACGAATACAAGCAAAAACTGGCCGAATCCGAGGACAGGATGAAGACTTTTCGCGATGAGACCAAGATTATTTCGTTTGACGAACAGCGCAGCCTCCTTCTCAAACAACGTTCGGACCTGGGCGTTGCATTGAATGCGACCGCAAACGGAATGAAAGAAGTCCAGGAAAAGATCGGCGAACTCGAAAAGCAATTGAGTTCACTTTCTAAAACTACAGCTACGGCAGGCTCTTTTGAAGTGAACAAAGAGGGTCAGGCAAGACTGCTCACTCTTCAACTTCAGGAAAAAGATCTGTTGGCCAAATACAAGGAAAACAATCCCCTGGTCGTCAACGTTCGTGGTCAAATAGAAATGGTAAAGAAATACATCGCAACGAACTCGGTCGGAGATGCCAAACCAGGTTTCGCTCCCCCTGACCCGGTATATCAGGAGGTTCAAAAACAGCTTTTGAACAACAAGACTGAAGCGAGCGCTTTGAAGGTCAGATTTGCCGACGTGACGAAGCAGCTTGGCGAACTCAATGCCGAAATTCAATCATTGGAAGCCCTCGAGAATCGCTACAAAGAACTGGCAAGGGAAGCTAAGTCCAACGAGGAAAAATATCACGGTTACCGCCAGAGGCTCGAAGAAGCCAAGGTATATGACGAACTCGACCGCCAGAAAATGACAAGCGTGAGTGTGATTGAACGGGCATCGGCGCCGCTTGCCCCGGTAAACGTGCGGCCCCTGCCTATTTTGCTTGCTGTGGCTTTTGGGTTGGCTTTCTTTGGAAGCCTGGGGATCACTTATTTGCGGGAACTTGGAAAACAGGTGATGAGTACGGCTTTGGAGGCTGAAAAAAGATTGGACCTCCCAGTGCTGATTACTATCCCGATTAAGAGTTGAGAATCAAATGTATCTCGATTTTTTCAAATTCAAAAAGAGTCCTTTCCACATTACTCCCGATCCGGATTTTCTCTTTCTGAGCCCGAGTCACAAGGAAGCCTCAGCCTCGATCTACTACGGCATCGAGGAACGGAAGGGGTTCGTCGCTGTCACCGGGGAGGTCGGAGTAGGAAAAACGACCATTCTGCGATCATATCTGGAGGGGACCGACCCGGAAAAGACCAGGATCGTATACATATTCAATGCTGCGATCTCCTTTGACAAGCTGTTGAAGCAAATCGCCTCCGAGTTCGGAATTCCGGTCGCCGGTGTAGATTCGGCAGAACTAGTTGACAGCCTCTTCCACTATTTGATCCAAGAATACGAAAACGACCGCAATGTTGTCCTGATAATCGATGAAGCGCAGAACATGCCGGTCGAGACCCTCGAAAGACTGAGGATGCTTTCGAACCTGGAGACCTCGCAGGATAAGCTGCTGCAGATAATTCTTGTTGGCCAACCGGAGTTCGAGGATAAGCTGAATCGGCCTGAATTGAGACAGTTGAAGCAGCGCATAGCTATAATGTGCCGCGTCAGCGCCCTGACGCCTGAAGAGAGCCTGGCCTATATCCAGCACAGACTGATGAAGGCCTCTCAATTTCATAATCAGGTCTTTACCAAAGACGCCCTGAAGCGCATTGTCAAAGAGGCTAATGGAATCCCCCGGATAATCAACGTGCTGTGCGACAATGTGCTTATTACCGCCTTCGGTTATCAGCGCAACCCCGTAGATGGTAAAATCGTTAAAGAGGTGATCAAAGATTTTAAAGGCCAAGATCGGTCAGCTTCCTTCAACTGGAAAATTGTTTGGGTCCCGGCCCTGGTTTTGGCCTTTGGTCTTGCGGCCCTGGCCTGGAGCGGGCTTGTTACGCCTAAAGAAATTACAACCCTCATTGCGGGAAGTCTCAGTTCAATAATCACCGAGCGGACACCTGTGGAAACCCGAATAAAGCTGCCCGAGGTCAAGCACCCTATTGTGAATGCGCCCGGGCCTGAACAGTCGCCGGCCGTTGCCGAAGCCAGGCCTCCTGTTGAGAGTGCGCCAAAAGCGGAACAGGGAAAGCACGTTGCCGAAGCCAAGCCTCCTGTTGAGAGTGCGCCAAAAGCGGAACAGGAACAGCACGTTGCCGAGGTCAATCCTCCTGTTGAGAGTGCGCCAAAAGTGGAACAGGCGCCGGCCGTTTCCGAGGTCAAGCCCGTAGCTGAGAATCCGCCCAAAATGCAAGTCGGGCGGGCGATGTCTGATCTGCCGGCATCCGGTGGCGAAGCAAGTGTTTCCAAAACAAGGGCTCAAAGCCCCGTAGCGTCGGCTCAGCCTTCGGTGCTTGCGATGCCGGAACCCCGGATCAAGGACCAACCGCCGGGGGGAAATTTGTCCGTGTTTGTGGTCAAAAAAGGGGATAGCGTCAGCAAACTATTGATGGACGCTTACGGCAGGGTGGATGATGACCTGCTAAGGAGTTTCAGAGAACTGAATCCACAGATCACGAATATAAATAGAATCAGGGAAGGCGAAGAACTTACCCTTCCAAAAGCGCAGAAAAATTGAACTCTCTTATGATTTCTCAAGAGTAAAGAAAATTACCCCTTTGCGAAAGAATACGGCTATGAGCAAAATTTATGAAGCTTTGCAGAACGTTCATCGGCAGAAAAAACACGACAGCATGTCCCCGCCGCCTTTGCCTGTCCCTTTTGCTCCGCTGGAGACGGAGGGAGTTGGGATGGATAATGAGATGTTGAGCCTCTACAAGATCGTTGACACTCTCCTTCCCCAGGGCAAAAAGATAATCCAGTTCATTGGGACCAGAGAAGGGGAGGGCACTTCCACGATCATCCGCGAGTTTGCAAGAGTTGCCGCTAATCTCATTGGGCAATCCGTGTTGTTGCTGGATGCCGATCGCCATCACCCGTCCCAGAATCGTTTTTTTGACATTGAAAAAGGCTTAAGTTGGGTCGATGCGCTCAAGAGCGATCTGCCTCCAGGAGGAAATGAGTTGCACCAAATAGGGCGGTCTAAATTGTTTTTTAGCCCTTCCAGCAACTCCTCCGCCTCTACGCCCGAAATCTTTGACTCGAGGTTTGCGCGGATGTGCGAAAATCTCAAAAAGGATTTCGACCTGGTATTGATCGACTCCTCGCCTCTGACTCTTTCGCCTGACGGCCTTGCCATTGCTTCGAAGGTTGATGGAGTCATACTGGTGGTTGAGGCTGAAAAGACCAGGTGGCAAACGGTAAAAAAAGTCAGAGACAATATAGCAAGAGTTGGCGGAAATATACTGGGCGTTGCTCTGAATAAGAGGCGCTACTATATTCCTCAGTTCATTTACAAATACCTGTAAATAAGTGAGGGGCAAGAAACAGATCCCTTCTCACCGGGGGGGGGGATTCCACCGATTTTGTTTGTGGTTTCAAACGGGGTCGCCATCCCGTAAGTTATCGAATACGATAAGAATTGTCTCTGAATTGACCACTACTGCTACCCGATTTATCATCGTATAAATAACCCCTTTACTAACCGCCTCCGAGAATCAATCATGTAGTGAGATTGGTAAAGTCTCACTCTTTAAGGAGGGCGGTAGTATGCAACTTACATCTGCCGGTTCAATACAGGATCTTCCAGCGGGGCACGTGAAGGTTTCTTCCCCGTGCCGATACAAGCTCGAAATCGATGAACTGCCTACACTCGAATACGATGAGGATGCTTTCAACAGAATCCTTGCTCTGGAACGCAAAAGGTCCGAAAGGTCGAAAAGCCCTTTCATGTTAGTGCTTTTGTCCCTGGCCAAAGTCCCTGCCGATGGAAACAGCAATGACACCCACGCGAAAATACTTACGAGCCTCTCGGAGAGCAAAAGGGACACGGACGTACTCGGTTGGTACAGGTCAGGTTCGGTTATCGGGATTATTTTTACCGAGATCTGCAAGTCATGCAACGGGGCTGCATTTGAAAGCGTGATAGTGAGAATAGGTTCGCATCTGGCTTTGTATCTTGAGCCGGAAATAATCGAAAAAATTGAAGTATCTTTCTATCATTTCCCTGAAAAGCTCAAATCCGATGGTTCATCAACTCAACTTAAGCTCTACCCGGAGATCAAGCAGAGCCACGATTCACACAAAAAGTCGCTGTTAATCAAAAGGAGCATGGATATCGTTGGCAGCCTTGTGGCGATCGTACTGGCGGCACCCCTTTTGGCCGTTATTTCAGCATTGATAAAGCTCACTTCCAAGGGTCCCGTTTTGTTCCGGCAGGAGCGGGTAGGCCAATATGGCAAGACTTTCACGTTTCTAAAATTCAGGTCGATGCATGTAAATAACGATCCGTCGATTCACAGGGAGTACGTAAAGAGCTTGATCGAATGCTCTGATAACGGCTCACACAATAGAGACCCGCAAAAGACGGAAGTATTCAAGATCCAAAACGATCCCAGGGTTACACCTGTTGGAAAATTCCTCAGAAAAACCAGCCTTGATGAGCTTCCTCAATTCTTTAACGTGCTCATGGGCAGCATGTCGCTTGTCGGGCCGCGTCCTCCCATTCCATATGAGCTTGAGAACTATGATCTCTGGCATATGAGACGGGTGCTGGACATGAGGCCGGGCATAACGGGCATGTGGCAGGTCGAGGGGAGGAGCAGCACGACTTTCAACGAGATGGTACGGCTTGATATTAATTACATGACAAACTGGAATATCTGGCTGGACCTGAAGATCCTGTTCAGGACACCTTTGGTTGTCCTGACAAGCAAAGGCGCTTATTAATCAGGCTGATATTCCGCGGGGCGGTCCAGGTCAGTTTCCGGGGAGGGAAGAATGGTCCCGGATTGGTCCCGATGGAGGGGAAAAATGATTCGACTTGGACTAGTAGGTTACGGATATTGGGGGCCAAACATCGCCCGCAATTTCAATAGCGTAGAGGGATGCCGGGTTGTAAGGATATGTGACGGGCGACAAGATGCCCTCAACCGCGCCCAAAAGGCCCACCCTGGCGTAGAGACGATCAGTGACGTGAATGCGCTGGTTACAGCTCCGGATATAGATGCCGTTGCCGTGGTGACGCCTGTTTCCACCCATTTTGAACTTGCGAAAAAGGCTTTGGAAAACGGCAAACACGTGTTTGTCGAAAAACCGTTTACAGCCTCGTCCGCACAGGCCCTTGAGTTGATCGAGCTTGCCGAACGAAACCACCTCAAGATAATGGTGGACCACACGTTTCTTTTTACCGGGGCGGTTCGAAAAATTAAACAGCTTGTAGATGACGGCGAAATGGGCAGTATTTATTATTATGACTCGACCAGGGTCAATCTGGGGCTTTTTCAACACGATGTCAATGTCATCTGGGACCTTGCGCCACACGACATTTCGATTATGAATTATGTGTTAGGTCAGCAGCCCGAGGCCATTGTGGCAACGGGAGGCAATCACTTCACGGAGCATGAATATGTGGCTTACGTCACGATTTATTTTTCCAATAATGTGATCGCTCACCTGAATGTGAACTGGCTCTCTCCGGTGAAGGTCAGAACGACCCTGCTCGGCGGCGAGAAAAAGATGCTCGTTTGGAATGACCTGGACGCCGATGAAAAGATCAAGGTCTATGACAAAGGGGTGGAAATCCACAACCCGGAAAGTGTGTACGACCTGCTGGTCAGCTATCGCTCCGGCGACATGTGGGCGCCAAAGCTGGAACAAACCGAAGCGCTGAAGCTCGAAACTCAACACTTTATAGATTGTATCGTAAATGATCAAAAGCCTCTAAACGACGGCTATGCGGGGTACCGGGTGGTCAGCATGCTCGAGGCCGCAGACAGGTCGCTGAAAAAGAAAGGGGAACTCGTTTGCTTGACTACAT
>CAVRZU010000186.1:0-7367 GCA_963725365.1 uncultured delta proteobacterium
CGATTGTGAATCTCCTCCGTCTTGCCCGCCGGGAACGCGTCGACCTTCACGTAGCCGACACCGTCGGCCATCATTCGATCTTCCACCGGCGGAATCGACACCATATCCCGCGTGATTACAATCTTCGTCGGCTCTGCCTTGCGCGGCCGCACTACCGACACCGTCACCGTCGTGCCCACTTCGCCGACCAGCATGGTGCGAATCTCCGCCAGCGACAGGTCGTGCGTGCTCTTGCCTTCAATCGATTCCAGAATATCGGCGTTCTCGATGCCTGCCTTATCCGCTGGCCCGCCCGGAATGACCGCCACCACGTCGGCATACCCAAAGCGCTTCGATACCGCCGCGCCGATGTTTGCCTTACCCTCGGGCTTCATCGCCTTGTAGCGCTTGTACTCCGCGGCCGACAGGTAGCTGGAATTCGCGTCCAGCGACTCAGCAGCCCGTGCAGCGCGCCCTCCTACGATCAGAGGATGCATTGAAGGCCGGCGTCCCGGTCAGCATTTCGTAAAAGAGTGTCCCGAAAAGATAGATATCTGTAAAGAGGGGAGGTCTTTTGCGGGCAAGGTAGGTCCTGAACTGTTCAGGCGCCCTGTAGGAAAGATGAGGGAGCGGAAGCTCGGTCAGGTGTGTCCCGGCGGGATCGGCTGCTTCCATTTCTTTCCAGAGGCCGCCGTTGTATAGCTTGAGGTATGGTTTGTCTCTTCGCAGGAGGACGCGCGAGGGACGCAGGTCCAGATGGTGCAGGTTCTGAATCCTGCCGTCTGCGGCCATGTGCAGGTGCAGGTCCCCCAAGGCTACCAGTAACTGATGGCCCAACCTCACGGCAAGAGATATCGGCATGCTTACTCCGGCCGCGAACAGATCATTCAACGAAAGCGGCAGGTGTTCCCTCACTATGAACACGCGCCCGTCAACAGATGCTAGATCATAGATCCTGACCAGATGGCGGGAATTTATTAACATCTGCCTTTTTGCCCACAGAGCCAGCTTTTCGGCTGGAAGAGCATCGGCGAGCTTTCCGTTGAAGGCTTGGCCGGCGAATTTTTTCCCGCTGCCCTGTTCTTCCAGTTCAACAATAAGAGAACTCGCTCCTATGTGCAGCAGGCCGGCCACCCGGTATGAATGCGTGCAACCGTCGAGAGTTCTGCCCGTGCGGTCTGTCCATGATATGGCCGTAAGGCCAATGACCGCATCAACCGAATGAGGGGTGATCGACAGGACCGATGGACTGATTAATTCGGGTTTGTCCTGCTGCTCTTCGGGCTGTGCCTTTGCAAGTTGCCTTGTTGTGGCTGTTGTGCCGGCATGGTCCTTCCTCTGAGCTTGCGAGCACTTTGAAATCTTTGCCAGCACTGCTTTTTTCGGCTCATCCTCAAGATCTGCATCCGAATAGACGTATTCATAGAATCGGAATGCGTCTTCCCACTTCCCCAGTTTGGAAGCGCAGTCGCCGCAATATTCCCAGCATTTGAGACGCCGGAACCCAAGACTGGCCGCCATGTTCAGCTCTTGGATGGCTTCCTCCCAGAACTGGCCGTCCATTAACGCCATGCCATAGTCGTAGAACTGTACGGGGTCAGCCGCCTGAAACTCACCTTGTGGGACGGGTTCCACCACTTATTACCTCCTCCGGTTATTATCGGTCGTCGAGCTTTTGCTCGAAAGGAGGATAGCCGGTTCAAAAACCGGGGCCACAAGCTGGTATTTATTTTCAAACGGGCCGAAGCGGTTGCCGGTTTGCTGGGGCGCCACGCCGATTTCAACATCGGCTATGAAGTTTACTATCTCGCAGAACACTATCCAGTGGGTTTGCCCGTCGCTCGCCAGTACTGCCATTGGTCCGCTCGTTTCGACCTGGTTCGGCCCTTGGAGCCCCAATGGTTCAAACCTGTAAGATTTGAGTGCCTCTGCCGGCATGTTCGCCCAGTCTCCCAGCACTCCGTTCTTTATCGAACGCAATGGAGGCTTGAAATCGCAAAGAGTTGCATGTCCGCGCTTCAGTATCCTGAGGCCAGTCTTTGCATTCGACCGGGCCACCTTAAGTATGCAGGAGGCTGGCAAAGCGATGCATTTTCCGTACGACGCCATGAAACACAGGTTCTCACGGCGAGCAGGGGAGGTCGCCTGGGCGGGACATGTCTTATCGGGCGCCGAGGTGGTTTCAGTCAAAGATTTAACGCTCACGGGCCTTTGCGGCTGCATCTCGCCTTCGTGAACCGGCTGAAGCCTTTTATTCGCGGCGGGCCGGGCATTGTCCTGCCCGACATCTTGTTTCCAGCCGCTTTTCGCGCGCGGCGATTCTTCAAGCGCGCAACTTGGCTGCGGCGGCTCGCCGTTTTTCACGTGCGGCGATTTTGCAAGCGCGCAACCTGGCCGTGGCGGTACGCCGCTCGCTCCGGCTTTGACCGCGAGCGCTCTTTGACGCAATTCCTGGAAACGTTCGATAAGGTCTTTGAGCCTCTGCTTCTCTTGGGGTCCCGTCTCGCCTTCCATTAGAATCATGTGCGCAAGCAGCCCCTGCGAATCGCGAATCAGTTGAACCAGGCTGCCGTTAACTGCACGAGGTCTGTCCAGAAGCCGTCTGAGAATGACGTCCATAATCCTGAGAACGGATTTTGCCTCGGAGGATCTGGAGGTAAAGGGTTCAAGCCGGTTAAGGGCAGCAATGAACTTTTGGATGTTTTCGCGGGAAAACTCCCAGTCGAGGCTCAGGTAAGCGGCATTGAATTGTTCTATCAGTCCTGATAATTCATGGCTTTGGTATTTCCGGGAATCGAAAGTGTCGCCGGACTGTTCTTCGTCATATCCCGGATGAGCCGATGCCTCAAAGGGCGCAAAAGAAAGGCCGCCTTTTTCAGCCGTTGGACTGCTTTGAGCATTCGAGACAAAGGGCCTGCTCTCCACCGGTGGAGGCTGCTCCAGCTTCGATTTGTTGACTGAATCTTCATCCCGGCCCGGCTTGGCTGCGGGGACAAAAAGAGCGTCTATTTCTCTGTCGATTTCGAGTTCGAGCGCCCGGAAATCAATTCCAGCGCCTGCTTGGCTTTGGCGCGGTTGTTTGTCAGGCATCAGCTATCCTTTGATCCACATCGTCCCTTATCAGGCAATTTGGCCGCCAACCTTCTGGATTACGTTTTTTATGGTCCTTTTGCTTATTTCGCGCAAAGTTTCGTAAACACCTGTTCCGTTGGCTGCACTTGCCTCAAAAGAGGCAACGTTCAAGCCGTCGTTCAAATCGCATTCAAGCTCGGCTACGGGCAGCAGCGGTATGTTAGACTCCATAAGGTCCCGTTTGTTGTATTGCAGCACAAGAGGTACATCTGCGATCGAGAGTCCTTCGTCGCCAAGGTTTTTAATGAGGTTTTCCAGGCTTTCGATATTCTTGTTCTTTTGCACTTTGAGAGAGTCGGCAACGAAAACTACCCCGTCAACTCCCCTTAGAACAAGCTTCCTCGTGGTGTTGTACATGACCTGGCCCGGAACGGTGTAAAGCTGATAATCGGATTGACATATTGAGGACCTTTCCGATGCTCAGAGGCAGAAAGTCGAAAAAGAGGGTCCTGTCCCCCTTTGTGTCAATCGTTACCATCTTGCCGCAAACCTGACTGGACATGGACTGATGCACATAGAGCAGGTTCGTTGTCTTTCCTCCACGGCCTGGACCGTAGTAGACTACCTTGGCCTGGATTTCATTTTTGCTCAGGTCTATGAATGCCACTGATTTTTTCCTTAAGACTCCCCGAATATCGCTCGCATTTCACTTATTGCGTTCACCAGCTTAAGCCGAATGAGTCCCAATGAAACGTTGTCATTGAAAAGCGTTATGATCAGATAATCTCGTGCCAGGCGGCTAAAGTGCACATTGCGTTTGCCGCCTTTGTGATACATGAGTGTGAAATCCTGTTCGCCAATGAGCCTCGCAATCTCGGCGGTCGCTGCGAAATTTGCCGCCGAAACCGCTGCCAAAGAGAAGACATCATCCATTTCCAACGAACCGCGTTCCATAATCAAATTGCCCGAGAGATCGGCCACAAGGACGTGTTCGGCGCCCGAATCGAGGAGTTGGTCCGAGATGATCTCTTCGAGTTTTCCAATATCGTTTTTTGTCAGTACCAGGTTCATCGGCGGAAATTCTCCAAGTGGTGAAAAGGCTTTCTACAAGACACTGCAAGAACTATGCTTGGCTGACTTAGCGCCTCTTTTGATACCGGCAAGCCCGCTATGGAGCAGGTGGCTGCTGTCCAGGTCCAAAAGCTTGAACGGTGTCACGATTCGCTGAGAACTTTTTTTCATCCTGCAGGCGGTGCGCCTGGAGCAGCAGATGCTCTACCGGCTTGTCGATAGTGAGGGCGCCCGATGAAGCCAAATGATAGGTGATGAAGCGGCCCTTTTCCCATCCCAGTATTTTCATGAAAGCCTCTTCACCCTCGATGCGGCCTGTTTGGGCATGCAGGATCCGGCCCGAGCCGATGTCGATGCAGCCCCGCTCGCCAGCCGAATAGACCTCTATATTCAAATTCGAGCGCGAAAGGCACCCGATCTGAAGCAAGTCCGCCAGCCTGATCGAATTAATGGTGCCGCGAAAATCCGCGCCATCTTCTTCAGGCTGCGGGCCGGTTTCGATGCAGCCATGCAATACGGCCTCTGTTAAGTCCGCGCCGTCAAGGTTCGTCAATTTGAGATTCACTTTTGTAATTGCAGCCCTGGTCAAATTGCTGCCCTCCAGGTTGGCGCCTTCGAGGTCTGCCCCGTCAAGGTCAACTTCCTCCAGGTTGGCCCGCACAAGGGTGGCGCCAACCAGGTTTGCCTCCCTCAGGTTTGCCCCGCGGAGATTGGCCATGTTGAAGTTGGCCACATTTGCCTTTACCTTGAACAGGTTTGCGCCTTCGAAATTGGCTCCAACCAGGTTCGCCGAATGCATATTGGCCATTTCGAGGTTTGTTCCTTTCAGATTGGCGCGTCTCAGGTTGGCGTTTGAGAGGTCCGCCCCCCGCAGGTCGGCCTCAGCCAGCCAACCGGCGCCGGAGAGGTCCATGGACGACAGATTTACTCCCCGCAGGTAAGCGGGGCCCCGTCCGGAAATTACGGCCATTAAGATTTGTTCGCGTTTTAGCTCAGCCATGGAGAGGTTCTCCTGTGCTATGGATTTATTGGAGCAAGAAGCACGGGGCAAGAAGCACGAAGAAAATGAGGGTTTTGATTCCTGCTTCGCGCTTTCCGCTCCCCGCTTCAATCAAATAAGCGGAAATGGGGCTTTTCGCCTCCCGTTGGTCCGCACTTTGCTAATAGAAATACTCAGGCCAATTGGGCCTTTATTATTGAAGGAAAACGGCGGCAACACCACGTCGTTCTCCTGTATTAGTCGGCTTTGAGATCGAAAACGATAAAGATTATCATTAAGATATTGAGCTCAAAGAATTTTGCGGTTCTTCATAATGAACTGATGAAATACGAAATGGAAATTAGCACTTAAAATCGAAAAGAATCACTCGGTTCAATCAGAATTTACTGGTAAAATGGAACTTTCGGAAATGGTGGCATCGAATCCTTGATAAACAGGGGACCCAATGAATAGACGAAAACACAAGCGCGTTCCTTTTGAAGTGATGGCGACCGTGGGGTCTGATCGAATCAGCGTCAGCGGGATGGTCTGTGACCTGAGCATGAATGGGATGTTTCTGACCACGGCGGAGACCCTTGGCGGCCAAGGTCCTCTGGAAATTTCCATATTCCTGTCAGGATCGTCTTCCCTGCTTTCAATCAAGCTGAAGGGCAGGGCGGTACGCCGGACAGTGGCAGGGATCGGGATCGAATTCCAGGAAATGGATTTGGACTGCTTCACTCACCTGAGAAATATTGTTGCACAAAACAGTGAAGACCCTGACGCAGTCTTTAGGGAGTATCAAGAGTCTATTGTCTCAAGGCTGCAGCATTGAATGATTCTATTGATAAATCCTCCACTGGTGAAGCCAAGCGAGCCGCCGCCGGGGATTGCCCGCCTCTATGGGACCCTGCGTGCTGAAGGGGCCGCGTGTGCGGTAATCGACGCCAATTTAGAGGGGATACTGCATCTGTTTGGAAAGAATCCGCCTGACCCCGATAGGTGGACAAGGCGGGCCGTTCGAAACCAGTCGCGCAATCTCGATCTTATCCGCAGTCCTCTGGGTTACCGCGATCTCCAGCACTACAAGCGGGCGGTTTCCGATTTAAACCGGCTGATCGGGAAGGCGGTGGAAATAAGTCGGGTGCGGATCACTCTTTCCGATTATCAGGACCCCGATCTCTCCCCGGTCCGCAGCTCGGACCTTTTGATGGCGGCCAAACGGTATGAAAACAATCCGTTCTACGAATACTTCTCAAAGCGAATTCCCCGGGCAATGGAACTCCACTTGCCTGATATTGTCGGCATTTCCCTGAACTTTCTCAGCCAGGCGCTGACGGCGTTTTCAATCATCGGGTTTATAAAGGCGCGATATGAGCGGGTCCGCATTGTGCTCGGAGGCAGCCTTGTTACTTCGTGGGGCAGCAATCCGCACTGGAAAAATCCATTCCAGGGACTGATAGACCATGTTGTGAGCGGTCCCGGAGAACAGCCACTCCTCGATCTTGCCGGTTTGGGGGACGGGCCGCAAGAAAGCGGTTTTCCTATGAACCTTTTGCCTTGCGGGATTATCTGGCGCCCGGGCCGATTCTGCCCTACAGCGCATCCCTGGGATGCTACTGGAATCGTTGTGCTTTCTGTCCCGAAAAGGCCGAAAGCGTCTGCTATGAGCCGCTCCCGCCCAAATCAGCGGCCTTGGAAGCGAGACGCTTGTGCTCCCAATCCCGCCCTTCTCTCGTGCATTTCGTGGATAGCGCCATTAGCCCGGCTCTTTTGAGCGAACTTTCGAAAAACCCGCCGGGTGCTCCCTGGTACGGCTTTGTGCGAGTGACCAAAAGGCTTGCCGATGAGGAATTTTGCCGTGTGCTTAAACTGAGCGGCTGTATTATGCTGAAGCTCGGTTTAGAGTCGGGTGACCAGGGGGTTCTCGACTCCGAGGGGAAAGGGATGGACCTCTCGGTCGCCGCGAGGGCGCTGGCCTCGCTCAAAAAGGCAGGAATAGGGACTTATGTGTATCTTCTTTTCGGCACCCCATCCGAATCGGAAAATGAAGCGCGAAATACGCTCGATTTTACGGTCCGGCACGCCCCGTTTATCGACTTCCTGAATCTTGCGATTTTCAATATGCCGGTCAACAGTCCCGATGCAAGAGAGATTTGCAACCGCTCTCCACTACGAAGGGGACCTCTCGCTCTACACCGGCTTTTCTCACCCGAAGGGATGGGACAGGCTGAAAGTCCGGCGTTTCCTGGATGCCGAATTTAAA
>CAVRZU010000187.1:0-26319 GCA_963725365.1 uncultured delta proteobacterium
AAATCTTTGCCCTTGAAAAGGAGTGGTTCGCCGGCACATTTTGCCAGGGCATAAGAACAGCAGTCGCCGATGTTTAGCCCCGCTGGGTGACGTCCCTTTCCGTACTTTCGCCAGGCAGACCGTGCAGTTTCGAATTGTTCGAGTGTCAGCGGCACAATTTCGATCTTTGCCTGATGAAGGAGAAGGTCAAACTCACGTCCGGCAGACTCGCCCTTTTTTGCCTCCATGACAATCCCGGCCTCAAGTACTGTAAATGCACCCATCAGTCTTGTGGGATCGTCTGCTATTGCCAGGGCAAATGATTTCGCTTCGGGTTCTCCCAAAAGAATCGCGATTACGGCGGAAGTGTCAATGACCATTATTGCGGGAGCCCCCTGTCATCATAGCCCAGGATCTCATCTGGAGTGCGCCGGTCCTTTTCGGGCAACGCCCTGCAGCGAAGGGATATCTTCATGATCTCCTCAGCCACATCTGTAGCAGTCCGGCGTCCGTTGAGGCGTTCGAGCCGCTCCTCCAGCGCATGGATGATCGCCTGGGTAAGGCTTTCTCCACTTTCGGCCGCAATCTGGCGGGCAAGCTTTTCGGCTCGCGGATTTCTGATGCTGAGCGCCATGGCATCCTCCTATGTGCGTATTGAAAATATGCTAAAGTATATACACGGAATAATCAAGTTGTTTTGCTGGCGTTATATTGTTATGAAAGCACTGTATTTTGAAGATTGAACTTTAGCCGCAGGGAATCTCCTGTGGTTTTTTATTTTTCAACATGGAGCCAATAAAGCATGATCAGTGCATCTAACGTAGCCCTCGCTTATGGGAAGAGGATCATTTTCAAAGACGTCAACATTAAGTTCACCCCGGGAAACTGCTATGGGCTCATCGGCGCCAACGGCTCCGGCAAATCGACCTTTCTTAGAATCCTCTCCGGCGAAATGGAGCCGGACAAGGGGGAAATCATCGTCGGCGCCAGACAGCGTGTGGCGGTCCTCAATCAGGACCAGTTCGCCTTCGACGAAGAAACGGTTTTCAACACCGTTATAATGGGGTACGCACGGCTCTACAAAATAATGGCAGAGCGGGAGGCTATATACGCGAAGCCGGATTTTTCCGAAGAGGATGGCATTCGCTCGTCAGAACTGGAGGGAGAGTTCGCCGAGATGAACGGCTATGAGGCGGAGTCGGAGGCGGCGGTGCTTCTCAACGGCCTTGGCATACCCGAGGAGATGCGCTCCAAAAAAATGAAGGAACTCGAGGGGGGAGACAAGGTACGGGTGCTGCTGGCCCAGGCATTGTTCGGAAACCCGGATGTGCTGCTGCTCGATGAGCCTACAAATCACCTGGATCTCAAATCCATCACCTGGCTCGAAGAGTATCTCTTCCGCTTTCCCAATACGGTAATCGTCGTTTCCCATGACCGGCACTTTCTCAACCAGGTCTGTACTCATGTGGCGGATATCGACTTCGGCAAGATACAGCTCTACGTCGGCAATTACGACTTCTGGTACCAGGCGAGCCAGATGCAGTTCAAGCAAAGGCAGGATGAGAACCGTAAAGTCACTGACAAGACCAACGAGTTAAAGGCATTCATCCAGCGTTTCAGTTCCAATGCCTCCAAGGCGAAGCAGGCCACGTCGCGCAAAAAGCTCCTGGAGAAGCTGACACTCGATGATATGCCGATCTCTTCAAGGAAATATCCGCACGTCGCGTTCAAACCCGAGCGTCCCTGCGGTGACATTATTCTGGAGATAACGGGCCTGTCCAAGGCCATTGACGGAACCCCCGCGCTGAACAACCTTACGCTCACAGTACGCAAAGGGGACAAGATTGCTTTTGTCGGCGGAAACAGTCTCGCCAAAACCACGCTGTTTCAGATCCTGGCCGGAGAACTGGAGCCGGACAGCGGCGCCTTCCGGTGGGGCGTCACAATCACCCGCTCCTATTTCCCTAAAGAAAACAGCGCCTACTTCGACAATGACTTGAACCTTGTGGAATGGCTGGGTCAATTTTCTCCCCCTACCGAAGGAGAGCACTTCGCCAGGGGATTCCTCGGTAAGATGCTGTTTTCCGGAGATGAAGCGATGAAAAAGACCCGTGTCCTCTCGGGAGGGGAGAAGGTCCGCTGCATGCTTTCAAGGATGATGCTGGTTGGCGCCAATGCACTCATCCTGGATGAGCCGACCAATCACCTGGATCTGGAATCGATCACCGCCCTCAATAACGGGCTCATCGCCTTCCCGGAGGTGGTGCTGTTTTCCTCCCACGACCATGAATTCATTGACACTGTGGCCAACAGGATAGTCGAGATAACCCCCGGCGGGATCATCGATCGGGCAATGGGGTTTGAAGAATATCTCAACGATGAGGCGATAGCGGGGTTCAGGGACGAGTTATGCCTCGGCCACCGGGATCTCAATCTCTGAGAAAATATGCTCATTTGAATCGGTCAGTGCGGTGCGAGGGGGGAACTTTTCACGCGAAGACGCGAAGGAAAGAGAAAAGCGGTTTCGGGGAGGCGATGTGAGTGAATTTGAGTGGTATTTACCTGAATCGGAAGCCGCCGAGCTTCTGGGCTGTCATTATAGAAAGATCCGTGAACTTGCTGAAAAGAGGGCGCTCAGTTTCCTTATTATGCCGGACCACAAACTGAAAATTTCAGAGGAATCAGTCCGCCGCTTTTAGAATTGAGAAATTGAGATTAAGAAATTGAAGCATTCCCGAATCGGAACACAACCCGTGGCCCCATACTTCTTGCAGGTGCGCTCATGAAACGTTGGATGTTGCTCGGCGTTGCGCAGGCATCCGGTGACCGGAAGGAGCTTCGACTATACCGGCGGGACGAGGAATTCTCAATCAGAGTTGATGGTAGTGAACTCATGAACAGCCGTGTGCACGGGTCGGAAGACTCGCTTGGGGATCTTGCTTGTGCAAGGATTGCAGATTGTCCCCGGCCTCGAGTCCTGATTGGCGGGTTGGGTATGGGCTACACTCTCAGTGCCGCGCTGCGTGGACTTAGCGCTCAAGGCCGGGTGATTGTGGCCGAGCTGATACCGGCGGTGGTGGAGTGGAACCGAGGTCCTCTGGGAGACCTTGCCGGCCATCCGCTCCGGGACGATCGGGTAACGGTGCGCGAAGTCGATGTCGCCAAAATATTGCGTGCCGAGCAGCGTGCCTATGACGCCATCCTGCTCGACGTCGACAATGGTCCCGAGGCATTGACCAGAACTCGAAATGACTGGCTTTACGCCCTGAATGGTCTGAGCGCGGCGTTCGCGGCGCTGCGGCCCGGAGGTGTGCTGGCCGTATGGTCGGCCGGTCCCGATAAGGCATTCAACGAGCGTCTGCGAAAGACCGGCTTCGAGGTGGAAGAGGTTTGCGTGCGGGCAAATGGCGCCCGTGGAGGATCTCGGCACACCATATGGTTTGCAGGGCGTGGCGCATGAGCGGCATTTAGAACCCGCATCTTCCCTTTAAAGGTAACTGTCTCGGGGTTTTCAAAAACACTCGGCGAAGAAACTGCCAGCCGCACTCAAGGAAGCCGGTGAACAAAAGGCAGGCTTAATTTATCCGTGTTCCCGGGCTTTATTGTGTTTGGCCCGAGAACATTACGCCACCGGCGTAAACTGATAAAATCGAAATTCAGTAGATATGGTCCTCGTCAACATTCCGTCCCGCTAAAAGGAATTCCACAGCTTTTGGGTCCTATTCCTTTTCAGCCTCTCCGCTAGTCATGCGATCAAGATCAACTGCCAAACGATCGGCACGGAAGTCCCCGCCGCCTCCAACAAGAGCTTCAGCCATGGTTTCAACACCAAGATTGGTCATCCAGAGCGGCCTTTTTTCTTTCCTAAGTTCTGCTATATTAAATTCCATGATGTTTTCCTTTTATGTCTATTTATAAAAAATAGACCAATATTTACAAAACACGACATGCTTTTATTTTAAAGGTTAAATCCATATTGTCAATATGTACTAATTGTAAATATTAAAGTTAATCATAAATAATGGATGCGATATGATTTTAGTATTGTTGTCTGCAAGATAATGGCAATGAATTACTTACAAAAGAAAATAGGATCGATATAATAGTCGTAGTTATCGTTTGCTGCTATTGACTTCTGCTGTGAGTTCCTCAACCCGCCTTTCCAGTTCGTTATAAGCTCGCTTCAATACTTCCTCGGCGGTCTTCGAACGGGAAATGTCGATAATTGATGTTCTGCACCGGCCCATCCCGTCAGGATCCCCGATGAATATACTCTCCAGCCGCGCGTAAAAATCCTCACCGCCCTTTGCCCTCAGCCTCACTTCGCAGGTCTGCCTTTCACGGGTATTGAAAACCTTTTTGAAGTGTGCATGAATCACGTCCCGATCCGCCCCCGGGGCGTAAAGCCAGATAGGTTTATTGATCAGATGGCCTCTTTCTATTCCCAGTTGAGTTGCAGCGGTTATATTTGCTTCCAGTATCAGGCCATCCTTATCCAAAGTAATATAGCCAACAGGCGCAAAATCATAGAGGTCTACATAACGCGTTCGGGACTCCTCAAGCTGAACCTGAAGATTGCGGAGTTCATCGTTTTGCATTTCGAGTTCAATCTGGTGAACCCGCAATTCATGAACAAGCATCTGTTCATCCTCGCCTCTGCGCAAGGTGGCGTCACTGTGGAATGCGTTGGGCTTTTGCTCTAAAGGGATCATTACAATGAATGTCGAACCCTCTCCCGGCGTACTCTTTGCCGTGATCCCACCCCCGTGGCGCTCTGCGATTTTGCGGCATACGGCAAGCCCCATTCCGGTTCCATCGTAATTGCCCCTGCCATGAAGCTGCTGGAATGGCGTAAAGATCTTATTAAGATATATCTCCTCAAACCCGATGCCATTATCATCAACGAGGATTTCACAGGTCCGTCAGCGATCAGTCGGGCCGAAATAGTAATGATTGGACGCTCTTGCTCACCTCGGAATTTTAAAGAGTTCCCGATCAGCAATTCGAAGAGTTTCCGAATTTGAGCTGGGTCAAACCCTAGCTCCGGCAGCTCATTCAATACTACCTTGGCGCCTGCCTCGTAAATTGACTTGCCCAACTCGCCTATCGCCATTTGTGCCACACTGGTCAGGTTCGTATGTTCTAGTGCATTGGGGATACGGCGGTGCGGGAGTAAACGAGAAGAGCGGCGATAAGCTCCGACATCTCTTTGCTGCGTTTTTTATTCCTTGAGATGGGCTTGTCCCTCCCCTGTAATAGAGCCTTTACAGACCATGGCCAGCCTGTCTCCAAATGTTCGGATTTTTCTAAGGGGTTCTTTTAGATCATGCGAAGCTATGAAGAAGAATTCTTCTAATTCTTTATTGAGTGATGTCGAGTTGCTCAGTATAGGCTCTAAGTTCATTCTCCGCTGTTTTTCGCCGGGTGATGTCATGGAAGACGCCTACGCCACTGACTATCTGCCCTTGCGAGTCGCGAACGGGCGCGGAGCTGACGCTGAGCGTGATGCGAGTGGAGTCGCTTCGCTCGCATTCGAACTCTTCGGCTTCCACAACCTCCCCGGTAGCCAGGGAGCGGGAAACAGGCCATTCCTCGCTCAGGCATGGACGCCCATCGGGATGAAAGATGCAGTGCCTTGCAAACTGCTCGGGGATACCAGCCATAGCGCCCATGATTTCCAGGCTCTGGGCATTGGAGAGGATGAGTGCGCCGGTTCGGGCATCCGTGACGGTTACGCCCGAAGGCATCTGGTCCAGCACGGCACGCAGCATGGCCTCGCTTTTTCGCACAGCCTCGTCAGCCCTTTGGCTCTTCGTCATATCTTCGCTGAAAATCACTATGCCGCCGATTTGTCCTGCTGCGTTACGCCAGGGCCGCACCTCCCAGCGCAGGCACTGCTCAGTTCCGTCTGCCCGCTCAAAGCGGTCACTGTCGGCTCTTATCACCTCACCAGCCAACGCCTGTCTATGTACTTCCTTCCAAGAGTCTGGAATTTCCGGAAAAACATCGTAGTGCGAAAGCCCCCTCAAGTCACGGTCTACAAGATTAAAGTCGCTCATCCACCTGCGGCTGAAACCGAGATAGCGCATTTCGCCATCAAACATTGCAAGGGAGGCAGGCGCATGTTCGACAAAAAGACGCAGCATTTCTTCACTTTCGCAGAGCGCATTCTCCAATTGCTTGTGTTCCGTGATGTCTGTTCCGACGGATAGGAGCTCAACTAGATCGCCTCTTTCATCCAGGAAGGCTTTATTTTTCCATGAAACCCAGACCCGTTCGCCACTGCGCTTAACGTTCTCATTTTCGTTGCTCTCAAAAAGCTCGGGGTGCTTGAGGATCTCCCGGGACATGACGATGAGATTCCTCCCTGAGGATTCCGTTTTTGGAATTATGGTTTCGAGCCAGTCTTTCCCGACTATCTCATCTTCACTGTAACCGAAAAATTTCTGGGCAAATTCATTGAAAAATAAGATCTTCCCATTGGAATCACTCTTGACGATAATGCTGTTAGCGTTCTCAACAAGATCCCGGTACTTGTGTTCACTTGCAGCAAGCTTCTCACTTTCGTTTAGTTTATATATTGTTTCCCCGACAATGCCGGCAATGGATTCAAGCATTCCAACGATACGGTCTGATAACTTGCCCTCTTTTCTGTCGGCAAGATGAACCGCTCCCAGTATCTTTGAATTGTGCCGAACCGGTATAACAGCAACAGTCTTGAAGCCGCTTGTGATGCACTTGCCGCGATACCGGGATCTTTCTATCTCATTGAGTCCTGAAACGAACTCTTGAGTATTGCCACAGTGAAAAGACCCCCCGGAGTCATGCACATCCGATCCTGGGGTTCAATATTGCCTGTAATAACACGAGTACATGCACAATTATCCCTGCTCAGGATCAGTTTATTTTCCTCCTCCCAAAACTCCCCGGGATACCCCGAGTAGGATTCGTAAGGGACATCTCCCCCAAGGCCCAGCACCCTTATGCCTATGCACGAACACCCGGTTAGCTCCAGGAGTTTTTCAACGGTCGCATCAAGATATTCTTTTCGGGATTTGGCTTCGTTCAATAATTTGAGAAAAAAGTTGCCGGCCGCCATCCGGCTTTCTAATTCTTTGCGTTCAATGATTTCCTGTTCAAGTATCTTGTTGGTTCTGACAAGTTCAGCCGTTCGAATCTTGACTGTTTCCTGCAAACTTACTTTTTCATCGACGAGCTGCCGAGCCGTTATCTTTTTTTCGGTGATGTCACGACCAATTGTTGAAGCCCCTATGACCTTTCCGGATGGATCTTTCGTGGGCGATATAGTCAGGCTGACGTGAATCTTTTCCCCATTCTTCCGCATGCGGACGGTTTCGAAAATATCGACTTTTTCACCCTGCTTGATCCTTTCGAGAATCGATGGGATCTCATCGTGCCTGTCATCGGGAACCAGAATGGAAACGGGCCGCCCCTTCACTTCATCGAAGGAGTAGCCGTAGATTTTCTCTGCAGCGGAGTTCCAGCTGGTGATTATCCCGCTTAGTGTTTTCCCGATAATAAAATCATCGGAGTGTTCCACAATGGCTGCAAGCTCCTGGAACACCCTTTCCGCGCTTCTGCGTTGCTCGATCTGATTTTTGAGCTGGGAAACCGTCTGTTCAAGCTTGGCCTTTTGACTTGCTATTTCAGTCTTATGCTCATAAAGATCGAGAAAAACCTTCACCTTGGAAATCAGGATAGCGGGATTGAATGGTTTTATGATGAAATCAACGCCTCCCGACTCATATCCTCTGAACACGGCAGGTTCATCGGAATACTCGGCGGACAGGAAAATAATAGGGATATTTTTTGACCTTTCGTCGCCACGAAGCAGTGCCGCCAATTCATAGCCGTCCATTTCCGGCATCCGAACGTCAAGGATAGCCAAAGCGAAATCATTGTCCAGTGAAGCACGGAGGGCTTCACTCCCGGACGATGCTCTTACGATGGGGACATCCAACCGTTTGAGGGTGTTTTCGAGAGCGAAGAGGTTGGCCTCTTTATCATCAACGATAAGAATCATGGGCATCCACCTTGCTGACGTCCGGAGTTCTTCGTTTTGCATTTCGAGTTCGAGCTGATGCACCGCAGCTCATGAATAAGGGAGTTTGCCTCTTCCATGCGTGTATCATCCGGCCTGTCGGGCTCGGATTTGCAGACTATTTTCCGCTCGCCTCCTGAGTTCTTCGGGTCCTTTCGGGCTACTGCTCTTCATCATCGAACCTTACATATCGCTGTTTATTCTTCTATTATCAAGGACGCCTGAAAATATCTATCATTGTGCGCACCTGTTTCGACTATCTTCTTAAATCCCGGTCTAAACAGTCACATCTTCAATGGAGAGGAGGATAGTGCCTGGACGCTCACCATCCCCCTGAATCATGTTGGCATTGAAGATCATCTTTTTAAAGCCGATTTCCGGAAAATCGTACTCGACCTCAAAGTCTTCAACAGAGCCGGTATTGGCTATGATTTGCTCCAGCAGTTCCCGAAGTCTCTGGATATTCCATTGGCCGTTTCCCAGATCGTAGATTCGCTTGTTCTCCGTTTCGCCGCGTGTCGTCCCGAACTTGCGGCAGAATTGGGCGTTTGCGGAGATTACGTAAAGATTCGGGTCGAGAACAAGCAGGGGAACGCGCACGGTCTCCACGATTTTTTCGGCGAAGTTTTTCGCCGCGCGCATCTCATCGAGTGTCCGCTTGCGGTCCGTGATGTCTGTGAAGGTGATCACCACCCCTTCTATTACGTTTTCTTTCGTCCTGTAGGGCAGAATGCGCATTAATAACCATCTGCCCTCTCCGGCCATCACTTCGGTCTCCTTTGCCTGGAGGGTATCGAGGACCATCTGCGCGTCCTTGTACAGATCCGGGTACGATATTTTGGTGGTCAAATCCTGGATCGGTCTTCCCACGTCGGCAGGGATGAGACTGAAAAGTTTCGTCATGGAGGGGGTAAAACGCTTGATCCCAAGGCGGGCATTAAGAAAGATGGTCCCGATTTCCGTACTCGCAAGAAGATTATTGACGTCGTTATCAAGATCGAACATCTCATCGATTTTGGCCTGAAGCTCGGAGTTAACCGTAACCAGCTCTTCGTTGGTGGACTGGAGTTCCTCCTTGGCGGTCTCCATCTCTTCGTTCATGCTCTGCAGCTCTTCGTTCGTGGACTGCAACTCCTCATTGGTCGACTTGAGCTCCTCATTGGCAGCTTCTTGCCCTTCGATTGTAGCCTGGAGGCTCTCACGGGTAGCTTGTAGTTCCCTTTCGATATCCGCGACGCACGAATCGGTCTCCTCGCCGGACTTTTTCGTCCTGCGTTTATCGGAGTACGGTCTGTCGATAAATACCAGGAGAACCAGCTTCTGAGTATCTGAGGGCATCTGTAGGGGGCGAATGGTGACATCGACCGCTCTTGCGCGCCCTTCATGCTTTGTCCGCAATCCACGAAGAACCGAAGGCGCCCCATCCCTGATCGCTTTGAAGATTGCCGTCGGCAGCCGCAGACGGAACGGATCGGGGACAATCTTGAGAATATTGGAACTGGGTTCCCCTTTGGGATAGAGAAGGTACCTGTCGGTTGGTCCCCGGGAATAGATCACATCGAGTTTTTCGTTAATGAGGACGCTGGCCGGTGCATAATCGTCCTGTACGATTTTTTCCACAAACTCCCTGACGCTTGCCACTTCGATCTCACGCCTTTCCCTGGTTGCCCGGCCGTGGCCGATATACTTGCCCTGAGGTAAGGCAGGGGCGCTTGCCGGGTGTGAAGCCTCTTTGACCTAAAGATCTTTGCCTTTGCATCAACGGTTGAGAAAAGGTTCGGAGAATTGCCCGATCGATTCCGCTGACCCAAGAAAAGGTACCCGTTGTCACTCAAACTAAAATGGAAAAGTTCCATTATCTTCTTTTGCAGTGGCGTGTCCATGTAGATCAGGACATTTCTGCAACTGATCAGGTCCAGCCTGGAAAACGGAGGATCTGCCACGAGGTCCTGGACCGCAAAAACGATAGAATCGCGAATGACTTTCTTTAGTCCGTAGCCCCCGTTCTTCCTGGTGAAGAAACGCTCCAGGCGTTCCGGCGAAACCTCTGAGGCGATTGCTTCGAGGTATTCGGCAGACCGCGCGCGCTGGATAGCCTCAGGGTCCACGTCGGTTGCAAACACTTGAAAAGGGATGTGTCTGTCAAGTTTATCCATCGCTTCCATAAAGAGCATGGAAATAGACAGGGCTTCCTCTCCGGTGGCGCATCCCGGCACCCAGACGCGTACCTGTGATTCATCCCGGTGGTTGGCAAGGATTTGAGGAATCACTTTGGCAGCCAGAACTTCAAAGGCTGACTGGTCTCTGAAAAAACTAGTCACCAGGATTAGCAACTCTTTAAAGAGTCTATATATCTCGGCATGGTTCTCCCGGAGATAGCGGTGGTAGTCCGCCACGTGTTCGATCTTGTGAACGGCCATGCGGCGCCTGATTCTACGGTGTATGGTGCTCTGTTTGTATCCCGAGAAATCCCTGCCCGTAACGGAGCGAATAAGCATCAGGACCTTCTGCACGTAACCGGCGAATTGCTTCTCCTCTGTCGGGAGTTTTCCGGAAGGTTTGAGGTAGGGTTGCTCTGCATAGCTCAGCAACTCCGAGGGATTTTTTCAACGGGCAGAATATGGTCCGCAAAACCCGCCAATATAGCACTCCTTGGCATTCCATCATATTTTGCACTCTCCGGGTCCTGCACAATGGTCATCCCCCCAGACTCCTTAATTGCCTTGAGCCCCAAGGTGCCGTCACTGCCGGTTCCTGAAAGAATGACGCAAAGTGCCCTTTCCCCCAGGTCCTGTGCAAGAGAGCGCAGGAAATGATCGATGGGGAGGGTGATCCCTCGTATTTTAACCGGGTCGGTCATTGAAAGACGCCGTTGAAGATGCCGACGTCCTTTCCTGCGGGATTGAGATAGACGCGGTTTGGTTCGACCCTCATCTCGTCTTCCGCGTTCACAACCTCCATTTGCGTGTGCTTTTGCAGGATAGCCCCCAGCATGCTCTTCCCTTGTGGGATTCAAGTGCTGGATGACCACGAAGGCCATGCCGGAGTCAGCCGGCATGTGGTTGAAAAAACCCTGCAGCGCTTCGAGCCCGCCGGCGGAAGCCCCAAGAGCGACAATAGGGAAGGATTTTTCCGCAGTCTCGCTTTCGGATGGCGTTTGCGTATTCAATTCTTTCACTTTCATCCTGCTTCCCTCATCGATTCTTTCATCTTCCAATGGTAGCGCCGCCTTCCACGGCGTCGTTCCTGCTGCCTCAATCCGTCCTGTCGGTAATGTCCTCAATAGCGAGCAGAATAAGGTCGGGATTTCCGCTCTCCCGCCTCATAATCCGGGCGTTGAGAACCATTTTCCTATGGCCGATATCGGGAAGTCGTGCTCCACCAGGAAATCATTGAACGAAAAACTCGCAGGAATAATTTGTTCGAGAAGTTCACGAAGTCTCGGGATGTCCCAATGGTCTTCGCAAAGGCTGAAAAAGTGTTCCCCATCGATCTTCTCGCAGGTAGTCTCAAAATTCCTGTAGAAAGCCCTGTTGGCCGAGTACGACCTGAAGGTTCCCGTCGAGCACGAGCAGCGCCTCCCGCATCGTGTCTGTGATGGTTTCAGCAAGAGATCTGGCATCGTCTGCAATCTTTTCCGCCTTTTTAACACCAGTAATGTCGACAAACGAAACAACAACACCGTCAATCAGATTGTCCACGGTTCTATACGGGAGCATGCGAATGGAAAACCAGGCCCCCTCCTTGCTCTGCACTTCTGCTTCTCTTTGCTGCAACGTTCTCAGCACCTCCCTGGCGCTGGCCGAAAGATCATAGTCTGCAAACTTTGACGTGATATCGCTTATCGGCCGCCCGACATCGGAGGGGATAAGATTGAAGACACCGGTCATGGCCGGAGTGAAGCGTCGAATATTTAACCGGCTATCAAGAAAGACCGTTCCGATTGCAGTGGAGACAAGCAGGTTTTCCATGTCGCTGCTGAGGTCCGAGAGCTGCATGACCTTTCCCTGGAGTTCCGAATTCATGATCACCAACTCCTCCCGCGAGGTTTCCAGCTCTTCGTTCGCACTCATTAATTCCTCATTGGCGGACTGGCTCTCCTCGCTGGTGGACCTAAGCTCCTCGTTTGCAGTCTCAAGTTCTTCGATAGTGGCCTGGAGGTACTCCCTGGTCGCGTAAAGGTCATTTTCAAGGCTCAGTATGCGCGAGTCAGCCTCCGGGCACACGGCGGAGTCCTCGTCTCGTCCGGCAGCTTTCGTCGAATAGGGCTTTTCCTCGAATACGACCATGATCAGATCCTGCATAAGGCTCGGCTCCCTTACAGGCTGTACGATCACATCCACACTGAGGACCCCGCCGCCGTCCCGGGCAATCTGCACCCCCTCACAGACGACAGTAGTCTTTTGCCGTAAGGCTTTGCCGAGGGCTGAGGTCAGCTTGGCCTGCAAGTCCCTGCGGGCCATCTTCAAAACATTGGATGTCATCTCTCCGCCGGGCTGGACCAGATACTTGTGGGTTGCTCCATGAAAGTAGAGAGTGTTGTAATTCTCATCGACGAAGACACAGGCAGGGACATACTGCGCAATGAGCCGTTTTTCGGCCATTTCGCGGATAGCGACTTCACCTACTGCCGCCATCCTTTCCTTTCGTAGGTCAGGGAGAGTGACGCCGACTTGCGAAGATGGTTGAAACGGGGCGGAAATTATCTGCCTGACTGCCCCTTTGCGCTGATATATTTTGCATCTGGCATCGAGTGGCGAAAAGAGATTGCTGAACGTGCCGATACCCTCCGAAGAGCCTACGAACAGGTATCCGTCCTGCCTCAGGGAATAGTAGAAAGTTGAAAAGACTTTCTGCTGCAGGGTTGTGTCCAGGTAGATTAACAGATTCCTGCAACTGATGAGGTCAATCCTGGAAAACGGAGGATCTGAAAGGAGGTTTTGAACGGCGTAGACGATCATCTCACGGATCTTTTTGGATACTTTGTACTCTTTATCTTCCTTTTGAAAATACTTTTGGAGCAAATGTCCCGGGACATCGGCGGCGATGCTTTCCGGGTATTTGCCTGCGCGGGCAAACTCCACTGCCTCCGGGTCTACGTCCGTCGCAAATAGCTGGACGTCGAGAGGCATGTCCATCTCATGTGCTTCGGCCAGGAGCATGGCGATTGAAAGGGCTTCCTCACCGGTTGAACAGCCCGGCACCCAGATGCGCAAAGGAGAATTTGCTTGCTTTTGCTTCAGCAGGAGAGGGATGATTTTTGTCTCCAAAACTGCAAAGGCCTGAGGGTCCCTGAAGAAACTGGTCACCCCGATGAGCAGGTCCTTAAAGAGTAGCTGCGCTTCGTTCTGCCGGTCATGGAGAAACCGGAAGTAGGCAATCATTTGTTCCAGTTGATGCAACGCCATGCGTCGTTGAATTCGTCGAAGAATGGTCGATTCCTTGTAATGAGTAAAATCCACGCCTGCACGGGCGCGAAGCAGCATGATAATCTTATTGAAAGCGCCCGCCTCCGTTTCTTCGAGACGGTTGCTCTCAGCGCGGGTCCTCATGTATGGCTGTTGCACATACCGGCTCAGTTCTTCAGGCATTTTTTCAACCGGCAATACCAAATCCACAAGGCCCGTCTCAATGGCGCTTTGCGGCATTCCGGCGTATTTTGCCTGATTCTCTTCCTGGGCCACTGCCATGCCGCCTTTTTCCTTGATTGCCCTCAGACCCAGAGACCCGTCCGAACCGGTCCCGGAGAGAATGACGCAAATGGCTTTTTCTCCCACAGCTTCAGCAAGCGTGCGGAAGAAGTAATCGATGGGCAACCGCAATCCCTCGCCCGGCGCCGGCTCTATAAGGTGGAAAATGGAATCGAGGAGAGCTACTTCCTTCTCCGGTGGATTGAGATAGACACGGTTGCGTTCGATCCGCATCCCATCCTCAATCTGGACGACCTTCATAGGCGTTGACCTCTGAAGGATTTCGGCCATCAGGCTCTTGTGTCTTGGGCTAAGATGCTGGATGACAACAAAAGCCATCCCCGGCTCGGACGGCGTGTGGGCCATGAAAGCTTCGAGCGCTTCCAGACCGCCGGCGGATGCTCCTATGCCGACTATGGGAAAACTCATCATCGCATTTTCTTTTGGGCTGATTTCCTTTGGCGGGGCCGGATCGATCATGCCATTTCCCTCTGGATGAGACACAATATAATGGTAATGGCAGTAGTTATCGCACGAATAGTTAGTCGTGTCTATTGCCGCTCAGTTCAGGGCCGGATCGTCACTGTTCAAGCCCGGCATGCTTGATATATTATAACACAATCAACAACTGGTATGCTGGGCGCGAGCTTGCTGAAGAAGGCCAAAAAATCAGCATGGAAAAGCTGGAATACAGCAGCCGGGAGCCTTTTCCGCATCTTATCGAGAATGCCCTGAAGTTTCACACTGAGAGGAAACCGCCCATAAAAATCTTCGCAAAGATCATTGATGACTACAAATAACACTAGTCCGTTCTTTTGCCTGCCCCCGGCTTCTACGAAAACCCCCCGGAAAAACTCCAAATTTTTCTTGACATCCCAATAGGGAAAATGTATTTATTTCTATAATGAATGAACGTTCATTCATTATAGAAAGTGCGAGCAATCGAAATCGACCGCACGCAGGTTGGAATTGAGGATTTGAGGGATAGGAAAGACTGGTGAATCTGACTTTGTTTTTTTAATTTTCTGAATTCTTAAGTCCCAGGTGCCGGAGTCGCCATGCGCTTAAAAACACCCGATAAACGTCTGCGGATACTCGAATCCGCTGTCAAGGTATTTGGCCAAGGAGGGCTTCTTCAAGGCCAGGGTCGCCCAAATAGCCGAAGACGCGGGGCTCGCGCCCGGAACCATAGACCGAGACTTCAGAAAATAAGGAAAAGTTCTCATTTCGAAATTCGAACAGAGGATGGCTGAAATAATCCGAGAGGTTTCGCGCTTCCGTCTTGGAAAAGGAAGTGTGGGTCTCACCTCAAAATGTCTGGTACGGATGCACCTGGCCGGTTTTCAGCGGACCCGGACCTGGCGGCCTGTTTTCAGGTAGAACTGCGTCAAAGCAGCCGGTTCATGCGTGATGATCTTAAGGGTGGAGTAAAGCAGTACCTGGATCTTATCCGGGAGATTATAGAGCACGGCCGCCTTGATGGTTCGTTTCGAGCGGACCTCCCCCTGAGGCTGGTTACGCATCTTGTTTTCGGAACCCTCGACGAGGTGGTTTCCACCTGGGTGGTCTCCGGCATGAAATATAACCTGGTCTCCCTTGCGGCCCCTTTGATGGACCTGTTTACCAACGGCGTCGGTCTCACTTCGTTAGGGGCCGGCGAGTCACGGGGCGAGAGTCAAGTGTCGGCCTCACTTGGTTCGGGGTCTGCGGCCACGGGTTGAGAGTCATGAAAGAACTGAAAACTAACAACTGAAGACTGCGGGAATTGGGAGTTATTTTTAATTCCCGAATTCCTGAATTACGGTATCGAGGAAAGGAGACATGTATGAATCTGCTAGTTGATGAAAGAGACGTAAAGTTTGTCCTTTATGAACAGTTGCGAATAGAGGATCTGTGCAAGTTCCCCTGTTTTCCGATTTTTCCAGGGAAACTTTCGACATGGTTCTGGGGGAGGCTGGAAAGCTGGCTGAGAAGGCTTTTTTTCCTTCGAACAAATTGGGGGACGCCCAGGGTTGCCGTTTCGAAAACGGGAAGGTAAAGGTCCCCGATTCATTCCATGAACCCTATCGGCTTTACAAGGAGGGGGGATGGCTGGCGATGGCGGACTCGCCCGAGGTGGGCGGCCAGGGTTTGCCGGTCGCTTTGAGCGAAGCCTGTGTGGAAATTCTTGGCGCGGCAAACTGGGCCCTGCACATGTATCCCGGACTTACCCCACGGGACCGCAGGCTTCTCGAGAAGTACGGCACGCCGGAGATGAAGAAAATTTACATGGAAAATCTTTTCTCCGGTGATTGGTCCGGGACTATGTGCCTCACCGAACCGGGCGCGGGAAGCGATGTGGGAAATCTCAGGACCAGGGCGGAACGGAAGCCGGACGGAAATTTCAAAATCAGCGGCCAGAAGATGTTCATCTCCTCCGGAATGCACGACCTTACGGAAAACATCGTCCATATGGTGCTCGCCCGGATCGGGATCACCCAAAGGCACCAAGGGGATTTCCATTTTTCTTGTGCCAAGGCTCCGGCCGGACAACGGGGAACTGGTGGACAATGACGTTGCGTGCGGAGGAATCGAGCACAAGATGGGAATCCACGGCTCGGCCACCTGCACGCTCAACTTCGGTGAGAACGGCTCCTGCACGGGCTTCCTGATGGGCGAAGAGAACAAAGGCATGCAAATCATGTTCAACATGATGAACGAAGCCAGGCTCTTCACCGGAATTCAGGGGCTCGCCCACGGAAGCAGCGCCTATCTGCACGCTCTGCAGTATGCAAAGGAGCGCATACAGGGGGCTCCGATCGAAAAGATGAAAGACGCGGATGCGCCCAGAGTGCCTATTATTCAGCACCCGGACGTAAGGCGCATGCTGATGTCTATGAAGAGCAGCACCGAGGGCCTGCGCTCGATGATGTACCTGACCGCCTATTGTCTGGACCGGGCTCGGGCCGCCGAAGCAGAGGAGGACAAACAGCTTTTCGAAGGATACGCGGACCTTTTGGTCCCGGTCTGCAAATCTATGGGAAGCGATTTGGGGTTCAGGGTATGCGAAACCGCTATCCAGGTCTATGGAGGTTATGGATATATTCAGGAATATCCGGTCGAACAGATGATGCGCGACTGTAAGATTGCTTCACTCTACGAGGGGACAAACGGAATTCAGGCCCTGGACCTGGTGGGCAGAAAACTCGCCATCAAACAGGGGCGGCTTTTCAAGGATGGTTTGAAGGCCGTCAACAAAATCCTGTCCAAAGCAAGGGAGAGTCCCACCTGCACGAGCTCGTTGAAATCTACGACGAAGCGCAGGAAAATCTTGTTCAGGTGACCAAATTTTTTGGACTTAAGGCTATTACCGAGGATTTCATCGTTCCCGTTCTTTATGCCAAACCCTACCTTGATCTTTTCGGTGAAGTGGTCATGGGATTTCTTTTCCTGTGGCAGGCTCACCTGGCCGATTCTCGGCTCCAGGAGATCTACCTGGAAAGCGGGGCAAAGGATGAAGACTCACGGAACAAGGTCCTGCACGAGAATCGAAACGCCGCTTTCTATTTCGGGAAAGTCGCTTCGGCACGCTTTTTTATCAGCCAGGTGTTGACCCAGGCTGCAGGGAAGGCGAGGGGAATTATGAGCGGGGACAAATCTCCACTCGAGATCCCGGAAGAGGGATTTGCGTAGGAGCAGTGAATCTTCAAAAAGGAGAAGGCTGATGAATGCCAGAGACGTAGTGGTGATTGATGGAGTAAGGACCGCATTCGGGCGTGCAGGAGAAAAGGGCTATTTTTGGCATACCCGGGCCGACGATATGGTGGTGAAAGTTATCCGGGAACTGCTCCGCCGCAATCCGAAGGTTTTGCCCGAAATGGTTGAAGAAAATGTCTGGGGCGCAACGAGTCAGGAAGGCGACCAGGGATTGACCCTTGGGCGCACCAGCGCACTTCTTGCCGGTTTGCCGGCAAGTTGCGCCGGGATTTTCAGTTGACCGGATGTGCGCCGGGGGGCTGACCGCCATCACGGCGGCTGCGTCCGAAATTGCGCTCGGGGCGTGCGACATAGCCATTGCCGGTGGTGTCGAACACATGGGTCACCATCCCCTCGGGGCGAACGCGAGCCCAAATCCCAGGTTTCTGACAGAGCGGCTCGTGTCCGAAGATGCCCTGGTGATGGGGAAGACGGCTGAAAACCTGCACGACGAATATCCCGAGATCACCAAGGAGATGTGCGACCCGTACTCGCTTCTTTCCCAGATGAAAACGGCCCGGGCTTACCAGCAAGGCAAGATTCAAAAAATGATAGTCCCCATGACCGTTTACAGCAAAGAAGGCTGGATCGTTGCCGACCGGGACCAGCAGCCGCGCCCGGAGACGACCATGGAAGGGCTCGCGGGACTCAAGACCCCTTTCGGATTCAAGGCAAGGTTGCCACCCGGCAATTCCTCCGGACTAAATGACGGCGCTGCCGGAATTATTCTGATGAGCGCCGATAAAGCCGCCGAAATCGGAGTGGTCCCCCGCCTGCGCCTCAAAGGTTATGCCTATTCGGGTGTGAAGCCTGAAATCATGGGCTACGGGCCTGTTCCAGCCACTCGAAAGGCCCTGAAAAATACCGGGCTCACCATTGACGATATCGGTGCAATCGAGCTCAACGAGGCTTTTGCAGTCCAGTGCGTAGTATTCATGAAGGAGTTCGGGTTGAAGTTCCGATGACGAACGGCTCAATCCGCTTGGAGGAGCTATCTCCTTCGGACACCCTCTTGCATCCTCGGGGGCGCGGCTGGTCATGCACCTGATGAGCACGTTTTCCGAACGTCCGGACCTGCGTTTTGGCATGACGAGCCTTTGTGTCGGCCTGGGACAGGGAGCGACGGCTATCTGGGAAAATATCGGCAGTAAATAACATTTCACCGGAGGTAATTGCCATGGCCGAACCGATCACCATTTTTTATACGCAATTCTATGATTCACCTGTTGGGAAGATCGCTATCCTTACGATGGATAACGGTCAAGACTACAAAAAACCCAATACCTTCAGCGACGGCTCTATGGTTTCGCTAAGTGAGGCGCTGGATCGTTTAGCGGCTGAAAGCGGAATAAAGGGCCTGATGTTGACTGGACAGCCCTACATTTTTGCGGCCGGGGCCGACCTTACCGCAGTCCCCTTTATCAGTTCCTTCGAACAGGGATACGCAGTAGGCAAGGGGGGCCATACGGCAATGAAGCGTATCATGGACCTTGGGTATCCGACTCTGGCCGCCATCAACGGGGCCGCAATCGGGGGAGGACTCGAGATTTCGCTCTATTGCAAGTATCGAACAATCGCCCGGAGCGTGCCCGCTATCGCCTTTCCCGAGTGTTTCCTCGGACTTGTGCCCGGTTGGGGGGGATGCACGCTGACCACAAAGCTGGTCGGACCTCAAAAGGCGCTCCAGCTTATTATATACAATGCCTTGAGCCAGAATAAAATGATAGGCGGAAAAGAGGCTTTTGAGCTGGGACTTGCCGACCGGCTCTACGAGGGGGCCGAGTTCCTCGATGAATCGCTTAGCTTTCTTATGAGCATCATCTCGGGTGAGACCGTAGTGGAACGGGCGCCTGTAGAGATCGGCGAAATCAGCGGCCTCATTAGCAAGGCGAAGGCTTTCGTGGATGCAAGGGTGCATGGGGCCGCCCCGGCGCCTTACCGCGCTTTGAAGCTGATCGAGGGCGCCTGCTCCTGGGATGTCGAGCAAGGTTTTGAAGAAGAAAACAAGGCCCTCGGCGATCTCATAAAGACCCGCCAGTGCAAGTCTTCGATCTATGCTTTCGACCTGGTTAACCGCCATGCAAAAAGGCCCAGAGGAGTTCCGGACACAAAACCGAGGCCCATCGGCAAAGTGGGAGTGGTAGGGGCCGGCCTGATGGCTTCCCAGTTGGCGCACCTTTTCATCCATCGCCTTGGCCTGCCGGTCGTTATGAAGGATGTGAAGCAGGAGTTTGTGGATAAGGGAGTCGCCTACGTTCGCGGTCAATTCGAACAAAGGGCGCAGAAGGGTAAGATCTCGGAAAGCCGCGCGAAATACCTGGGCGGACTGGTTCACGGGACCCTTGACTCTGCTGATTTTGCCGACTGTGACTTCGTAATCGAGGCCGTCTTCGAAGAGATGGCTATCAAGAAAAAGGTCTTTGCCGAGGTGGAATCGGCCGTAAAAGCCGATGCCATTCTTGCCACCAACACCTCGTCGCTTTGTGTGACCGAGATGGCTTCGGAGCTCAAAAATCCGGAACGGGTCGTTGGCTTTCATTTCTTTAATCCTGTTGCAATTATGCCCCTGGTTGAAGTAATAAAAGCTGAGAAAACGAGCGACCTCGCGCTGGCTACTGCATTCGATCTCGCAAAAAAGCTGAAGAAAACGGCTCTTCTTGTTAAGGACTCTCCTGGTTTTCTGGTCAATCGCCTCCTTGTGCGCAATCTTTGCGACTGCATTGCCATGGTCAACCAGGGAGCCGATTTCCAGCAGGTGGATGAAGCGTTGCTCGAATTAGGATTGCCCATGGCGCCGTTTGGATTGCTGGACATGGTCGGCCTGCCGGTGGCCTTTCATGTTAACAAAACCCTGAATAATAGTTTTGGGTCTGAGCGCTTTCCGCTGAGTCAGAATTTTAAGAAATTGATTGAAGCCGGACAGCAGAGAATTTACACGCAGGGCAAGACCGGGATTGTTGATCCGGTGGTGGAAAAACTTTGGGTAAAAGAGAAAAATAAAACCTTTTACCCCGAGCAAATTCGTGAGATTGCTATAAACAGTCTGGCGCGTGAAACGGACCTCATTTTAAAGGAAAAGATCGTGGAAGGCGCAAAAGAGGTCGATCTTGCCATGATCACGGGCGCCGGCTGGCCCTTTTTCATGGGAGGGCTCACGATGTATCTGGACTTGGCCGGCATAACGCCCAAGTTGCTTCAGAAGGTCTTTTTCGGTTCGTAGGGTTTTTTTGTACTTAACCTCAGCGGCGGTTTATACTTTTCTTAGGGAGGAAGAACCATGTCCACAAAGCTGATAGAACGGACACCATCGGCTTACGGGTATCCCCTTTTAATCAAGCACATTTTGCACACCCCTCTCAGGTGCGCTCCGGGCACTGACATCGTCTACAGGGATATAAAACGCTACGACTACGTGACGCTGAACAAAAGAATCGGCCAATTGGCAAATGTGCTGCAAGACCTCGGTTTAAAAGCGGGCGATACCGTGGGGGTATTGGACTTTGACAGTCACAGGTACCTGGAATGCTTCTTCGCCGTTCCCATGATGGGCGCCATACTTCATACGGTGAATTGGCGGCTTTCTCCCGAGCAGGTTCTCTATACGATAAACCACGCTGAGGATGACATCCTTCTTGTTCACACCGATTTTCTGCCCCTGGTGGAAAAACTCAGGGGGGCGATGAAAACCGTAAAGTCGATCATTGTTCTTACGGATAACGGGCCGGTTCCTGAAACGAATTTTGAGGTAGCGGGAGAATACGAGTCGCTTGTGGACAAAAGCCCGAGCGATTTTGACTTTCCTGATTTCGACGAAAACTCCAGGGCTACCACATTTTACACCACCGGGACCACCGGCGCGCCCAAGGGTGTCTACTTCAGCCACCGCCAACTGATGCTCCATACGCTGGCGGTGATGGCTTCTTTTGCGCAGTCCAGCGAGGGCGGCTTGTGTGCAAAGGACGTCTACATGCCCCTGACCCCTATGTTTCATGTCCACGCCTGGGGATTTCCTTACGTTGCCACAATGCTGGGCATAAAACAGGTCTATCCGGGACGCTACGCGCCCGATACGCTCCTTGGACTGATTGCAACGGAAGGGGTGACCTATTCACACTGCGTTCCCACCATTTTACACATGCTGCTGGCCAGCCCCGCCGCCGCCGCAGTGGACTTGTCCGGATTGTCGATTACCATAGGCGGGTCGGCTCTTTCCATGGGGTTGTGCAAGGCTGCCAGGCAAAGGGGCATCAATATCACTACCGGGTACGGAATGTCGGAGACCTGTCCGGTCCTGACGATTGCCAACCTCAGGCCTCACATGCTGGAATGGAGCGAAGAGGAGCAAATGGACGTCCGCTGCCGCACGGGACTGCCCATTCCCTTCGTTGATGTTCGAGTGGTCGATCCCGGTGGGCGGGAAATCCCGCATGACGGCACTTCTGTCGGGGAGGTCGTAGTCAGGGGCCCGTGGCTCACTCAAGGCTATCTCAAGGAAACAGAGCGCTCCGAGGACCTCTGGGCGGACGGTTGGCTGCACACCGCTGACGTTGGGTCCATCGATACCGATGGCTATCTCCGGGTGACCGACCGGATTAAGGACGTTATAAAGACCGGGGGAGAATGGATCTCATCGCTGCAGATCGAAGATATCCTGACCAGGCATCCCGCTGTCAGCGAAGCTACGGTAATCGGTGTGTCCGATGAAACCTGGGGTGAACGGCCGTATGCCATGGTCGTCATAAAGGAAGAGCATAAGGGGAAAGTTTCGCCAGAGGATTTGAAGCTGTTTTTTCAGGGTTTTGTGACCCAGGGCCTCATTTCAAAGTGGAGTGTTCCCGACAAAGTCGCCCTTGTGGACTCCATTCCGAAGACCAGCGTGGGTAAGCAGGACAAAAAGGCAATCAGGCAAAAGGTCAGGGAATTGAATAACCCGGCGGCTTTAAAGCAATGATCGGCAACCATGGAGAAGATGATCCATTCCACTACACGGTCTCCCATTTCAAGGAAATAGCCCGGCAGAACCTCTTTGCCGAGAATGCAGGCGTTGCGCACGATACGGATCGATGCGCAGTCTGCAATCCCGGTATTGCCGGCCGGGATCCTTTTTCTGTTTACCTCGAGGTGATCGTAGAATCCGTTCTTGTGAGGCGGCCGGGGCTGGATGAAGCACTGGTTGCCGAGATCAATGGAGATCGCGCAATGGCCGGGCTCGATGCGGACCTAACGGTCAGCCGGCTGCTCGAAGGAGACCGAAACGCTGTCGATTCGTGGGCATCATGGGTTCGCGAGGCGCTGGCCACGGGACTGGGACTTCTTTCGATTCACAGCCCCACCAGCCTCGATTTTGATTTAGACGAACAGGAAAGTATCGGATATGGCCCGCTGATCGCTTCAAGCATTCAACACATAATCGGACAACAGAGGCGGCTCGCAACGGCCCACCGGAAATGAACTTATACATAGTCTGTGTTAGAAGGAAAACGGCGGGATAACTCTCGAGTTCTTCGTGAGTGTTGATTACAGAGCGCGTCAAGTGAAACGGGTATTGCCTGCCTGTGCTCAGGTTCTGCGTCTGCGGCCCCAGAAGAAAGTTAAAACAAAGGCGATCACGGATAAAAAAAACAAAATCTGCGCTATCCAGGTCGCTGTTCCGGCAATGCCTGCAAACCCGAAAATCGCTGTGATGATCCCCGGAACCAAAAAAACAATAGCCCAAGCCCAACCCTGCATCTTCCGCCTCCTTTATTCAATCTGATAACGCGGCGAATTGGATTGGAAACTAAGTAGTTTATGCTGCTTGTCAATTTACCGGCTTTAGCTTTAGCGGAAAAAGCGAAAAGCTTCGGTTGGAAAAATCTTTGTCAATCAACCTTTGATTGCTTCATACGTCCTGAGAGGCGGTATGTTGGCCAGTTCGTATTTGGAGTTCACGACCGGGAAATACTTCTTCAGGTGGACCTTAAGGTGATTGTTGGTCTGAAAACAGGTCTGGTAAACGAGGAATTTCCCGCCTTTTTTCAGCGCCCTATGAGTATTGTAGAGAATCCTGTGCTTCAGATCGTGATCCAGGAAGGAAAAGGGGATTCCCGAGATTATGTAATCGGCCTCCGCTTCTTTGCACATTCTCAGGGTGTCGAGCACATTCTCGCAACTATCCTGCACCAGAACCACCCTGGGGTCAGAGATTTTTCTTTCGAGAATGGAATTGAAATTCCGGTTTCTCTCGATGAGAATCAATCGCGAGTCTTCTCCCATTTGATGCAGCAGGTATTTTGAAAAAACGCCCGTTCCGGGGCCATACTCCACTATAAGATTGTTTTGGCTGAAATTTATCTTGCTGCAGACTTTCTTTATGCCGACTGCGGAAGTTGGCGTAATCGAAGCTATATTTTTGTCTTTGATAAAATTCATTATATATACAAAAGTATCCATCCTGCAACTCCTAAGCGTCTACTATAAATTGGCGAAGTGTTGAAAAGAGGGGTCGCGGCGGGTGGAAAAAAGGAAGTTTGCCATTTTTCTCCTTCAGTCCACAACGTTAATCCCGTCCTCCGAATTTAGCAAAATTCATTGAGGTCTATTTTTCACCAGATCGTGTCTGTTTTTCCGGTATTTGGTCTGGTATCCCCTAGTTCGAATATTATCGCCGGAATATAGACTTTTCCCCCCTCTTTGCTAAAAGTATGGCGGCACTTATAACAGTTATCCGCTCATTATGAAACCGAATTAAACATCAACTTGCATTTTGATTTTCCGGCCGCAAACTTCGGTGCGCTCGAACTTGATCCTTCGGAATGATATAAGGGGTCGAAAAAAATTGAATCAAACAGGTTCTCAGAAGATGGGTTTGACGATTTATCTGCATTGAGCCGACAGGTCATGGCAGGCATTCAGGCGGCGGGAAAAAAGGCGCTTAAACCCCACCCCGCAATTTGCTAAAAATCCGTATAGAGGTCCCTATGGGACAGGACCGCCTCATCCGACAACGCTGGAAGATCCTGGACGACCGCATTCCGGCAACTATTTCGGATGTAATAGACATCCTTTTGCAAAACCGCAACATTGATCGCCGTGATATTTGCGGAGAACTCAAGGATCTCTCCGAACACCTGTGTATTCGCGGCATGGCCGAGGGCGCCGGCCTGCTGGCCAGGCACATGACAGAGCGAAACAAAATAGTTGTGGTTGCCGACTATGACTGCGACGGAATTACGTCTGCGGCGCAGGTGTCCCTTTTCTTCAAGGCGATCGGTTATGAGAATTTCAGGGTTGTAATTCCGTCTCGAGACGAGGGGTACGGCATACCAGAGCGAGCCATAGCGGAGAACCCCGATGCAAGAGTTTTTCTCGCTCTCGATTGCGGAACTCACGATCTTGGACCCATTCGGCTTGCCCGTTCCATGGGCGCCGACTGCATCGTGATCGATCATCATGAAGTCCCGGCAGGTTCGAAGGCGGCCCCGGCCTCGGTCCTCATAAATCCCAAGCACCCTGAGTGCTGCTCGCGGTTCAAAGAGTTCTGCGCATCGGGTCTGACCTTTCTTTTTCTGGCCAGCTTAAGGCGGGCAACAGGAAACAGCTTCCCCGTTCCGGCGCTTGGCGGGAAATACCTTACCCTTGCTGCAACCGGAACGGTCGCCGACCTGGTTCCACTTGTCTCAGCAAACCGGATTTTGGCGCGCAGCGGCCTGCGCAACCTCAACGCAAATGCCTGTGCCCCGCTTTCGCAACTGGCCCTATCCGCAGGACTGTCCGGCAAGACCCTGACTGCAGGTCACATCGGTTTCTATTTGGGTCCGCGCATAAATGCCGCCGGGCGTATTTCCGAGGGGCAGATCGCATACGATCTGCTGACCTCAGACCAGCCGCCCATGTTGATTCGACTGGCACGGGAGCTTAGCGATCTGAACGCGAAAAGGCAGGCCCTGGAAGAAAAAGTGCTCGACGATATCCGCACCTTTCTGGCCGAACACCCTCCAGCCGGCAGGACACTCGTTATGGGACATCCGGAGTGGCCGCCCGGGGTCGTGGGCATTGCCGCCTCCAGGGTCCAGCAAAGTCTTCATTATGCTCCGGTAGTGATATTTTCGATCGATGAGAGGAAGGGGATTGCGAGGGGCTCCGCCAGAAGCATCCCGGGCTTCGACATACACCATGCGCTTTCGATGTGCGCTGAGCTGCTCATTAAATGGGGAGGACACAAAGCGGCAGCCGGCCTCACAATAGCGGCGGACCGGATCGGAGAGTTCGCGCGCCGTTTCGAGGAAATTGCACGACAACATGAGGCCGAAATTTTCATCCCACACGGGAAAGTGGATTTGGAATTACCTATGGTCCTGGTCGGATCCAAACTGGTCCAGGCTTTGGAGGAACTCGAACCTCACGGGATAGGTAACCCGGCTCCGCTTTTTGCGCTGCGGGGCGCGCATTTCAACCTTGCCAGAGTTTTCGGGAAAGAACAAAACCACCTGAAACTGGGGTTCGATAACGGGCTGGAAGGAATCTGGTGGCGGGGGGCGCAACGCTTTGCCGAAATATCGCGCGATAATAAAAGCTGCCGAGGTCCGGGGCAGACTCTTGATATGGTTTTTCAGGTCGGCTGGAATAGCTTCCACAGAAAGACTATGCTCGAAATCAGGGATCTGGGAAGGCTCTTCTAATCGAGCCTGCGCCGGCGAATTCCAGCCTGGCGGATGCCGCAGGCTCTAAATTGCTTATACCTTCAGGCAGCGTCGCCTTTCCCAAGCTGCAGAATCTGCAAGCGCCTCGCCGTCATTTTCTCGTAGATTTTTTCCTGGAACCTGACGGCGCTTTCTCCCTTTGCATTGCTCATTATCCGGGCCGACCTGAGTA
>CAVRZU010000188.1:0-8892 GCA_963725365.1 uncultured delta proteobacterium
AGATGAACCGGTTGAAAGAAAACAAAACCAAATTGGAGCTGCCAACCCGGATGATTCCCGGAATCGGACAGGCCTTTCTTGCGTTGGTTTGCATAACCACTATTCTTGCATTTCTATTTCACCCGGTCCATTCTTTTGCCGCTGGAATAAATCTTCCCGCCATCAGTTTGAACCTCGACGATGCCAACGGCCCTCAGCAAATATCGGGCGTGATGCAGATCCTTTTCGTTTTGACAGTCATGTCGATTGCGCCCTCGATTCTCATTTTGATGACCAGCTTTACCCGGTTCGCAATCGTATTCTCTTTTTTGAAATCTGCGCTCGGAACGCAGCAATCGCCTCCCAGCCAGGTCATTGTCGGCCTGGCGCTGTTCCTTACCTTTTTCATAATGCAGCCGGTGTGGCAGACGATCAAACAGGAAGCAGTTGTGCCATATGAAAAGCACGAGATCTCGGGTGAGGAATTAGTCAACCGTGGAATTGAACCCCTCAAGGCATTCATGCTTAAGCACACCAATAAGTCGGACCTTGCCCTGTTTGTTTCCATGTCGCAGAAAGAAAAACCGCAAAACGCACAATCTCTTGCCATTTCCACGGTAATTCCGGCCTTCATGATTAGTGAGCTGAAAACGGCCTTCCAGATCGGGTTTATGCTCTACATTCCATTCATAATACTGGATATGGTCGTAGCCAGCATTCTTCTTTCCATGGGCATGATGATGCTGCCTCCGGTGATGATTTCTCTCCCGTTCAAGCTCATGCTTTTTATCCTGGTGGACGGCTGGAACCTGCTGATCGGATCTCTTGTAAAAAGCTTCCAGTAAGGATTCGAACACATGAGCTATGAATTCGTCATCTCGTTCGGAAGGCACGCTGTCGAAACAATGCTGATGGTCAGTTTGCCCGTGCTTGGCCTCAGTATGGTCGTGGGCCTGATAATAAGCATATTCCAGTCGGTCACTCAAATTCAGGAAATGACGCTAACTTTCGTTCCCAAAATCGTTATTACCTTTCTTGCCCTGCTGTTCTTCGGTTCATGGATGCTTGGAAAGCTCTCGGATTTTTTGCGCGAAGTCATCATGACCATACCCAATATTTCCGGGTAACCTACTTCCCAAGGGGCTGAGGTGCTGTCTTTTGACATCAATATCACTGAGCTTGCCATCCTTCTATCAATCCTGCTTCGCCTGAGCATTATTCTTTTCATGCTGCCCATCTTCAACTCAGCCGGAGTGCCCGCGACCCTGAAGGTCCTGATTGTAACATCCTTTTCCGTAATGCTGTTCCCGGTCATCAGGCAAAATATACAGCCCCTTCCCCTCGAGTTCGCCTCTCTGGCTTTAGTAGTGATAGGCGAGTTGATCTATGGAATACTTTTTTCTCTTTCGATGCTTCTTATATTAAGCGCTTTCGAGTTGGCGGGAGATCTTATCGGCTTCCAGATGGGATTTGGATTTGCTCAGACCGCCGATCCCCTGACCGGCGCAAGATTTAATGTTTTATCCGTATGGACTCAACTGCTCGCGACCATGGTTTTTCTTTCTGTTAATGGACACCACGTCGTCTTGAAAGTATTGGTCGAGAGTTTCAAGACTATCCCGATTGGCTCATTTGCCCTGGATTCGGGTCTTTTTGCAAAGATGCTGCTGCTCTCGGGCATGCTGTTCATTTTGGCGATAAAATTGGCCGCTCCGGTTCTGGCAGTCCTGATCCTCACCCACGCCGGTCTTGGACTGATGTCGAAGTTTGCCCCCCAAATAAACATCCACGCCACCAGCTTTCCCATTACCATCACCATCGGCATTATCTTCTTCGGCCTTACTCTGAGCATGTGGGGAGAGATCGGGGTCGAGTCGTTTGCCCGGCTTTTTCATTTTCTGCATAATTTGTCGCAGTAATTCCGTTGGAATGGTTTGAGCATTAATGAACCGAATGGTTTTGGCCCATTCACCACTGAGGCGCAGAGATCTCAGAGGAAAAGCAAAAGTGGATTCACGCGAAGACGCGAAGAAAAGCCAAAAGTGGAAAAATGCATTCAAAATGGCCCTCGATCTCACGCATTGCGCAGCAGTTTTCCCCCTTCGAGTGGGAATTTTGCTTTTCTTCGCGTCTCAAGATCGACCGTGGCCCCTCCAACAGATTGCCGGATTGCGGCCGGGTTGTCGATCGCGTCTTCGCGTGGGCAGTGGCCAAAAAATTGACCTTAAAGACAATTTTTGACATCAAAACTGGAAACTCAAAACTCTAAAAGGGCAGGCAATTGGCGGAAACAACCCAGGAAAAAAGCGAGCTGCCAACCGGAAAAAAGGTAAGCGATGCGCGAAAGAAGGGGCAAACCGCCAAAAGCCGCGACCTGACATCAGTATGCGTACTCACAGCAGGCGGTTTGGCGGTATATCTTTCCCGGAACCTCATCTTCTCGAATTTTCGGCAGATTCTCGAATCCGTATGGTCGAAAGAGGCCTTCTCGGAGCCCGGTCATTTTGCGTCCACCGGTTTTTTTACCAGCATTATAGCCTCCATTTTCATTATGCTCGCGCCCATTACGCTCACCATCGTCGCCACGGCAGTGATTCTCAACCTGGTCCAGACGAAGGGGTTTATCATCTCCTTTGAGGCGTTGCAGATAAGCTTTGCAAACCTGAACCCTTTGACCGGTCTTCGAAAGAAGTTCTCGCTCAGATCTTTGACCGAACTGATCAAATCGCTTTTCAAGCTGGCGATAGTCTCCTATGCCGTCTACTCTGTTGTGTGGCCGGGGCGCCTGGCCATATCCGAGCTGGCCGGACGGGAGGTGTCCGAATTTTTGAACCTCACGGGAATGCTCGCTCTAAAGCTTTTGTTTCGAGTGGCGGGGATCATGTTCTGCCTGAGCGTGATCGATATTTATTATCAGAAATGGCAAACCAGAAAAGACCTCATGATGACCCGTCAGGAGGTCAAGGAAGAGCACAAGCAAAGCGATGGAAACCCGCAGATAAAGTCAAGAATCCGTTCCATCCAAAGGAAGCTCATCAGGCAGCGAATGCTCTCGAGGATATCGAAAGCGAGCGTAATCATCACCAACCCGACCCATTTTGCGGTGGCGCTGCAGTATGAGTCCGGAATGGAGGCGCCCACAGTGGTGGCCAAAGGAGTTGATTTCCTTGCGCTCAAGATCATTGCAACCGGCAGGAAGCATGGTGTTTCGATAGTACGCAATCCTCCTTTGGCACGTGCTTTGTATAAACAGGTAAAACTGGACGAAACAATTCCGCTCGAACTGTACAGAGCTGTGGCAAAAATACTTGCTTACATCTACCAGCAAAAACGGCGAAATCAGGATGGCTAACAAAACGAACACCGGACCGGGCCTTTTGACCAACCGACTGAAAGCGGCTTCAGACGGAGACGCCATGATGGGCTTAGGGATGGTCGCCATCCTGTCCGTCATGCTTTTGCCTCTGCCTGGCAGTTTTCTTGACGTGCTGCTGGTAATAAACATCTCGGTTGGGCTGATTATCCTTCTTACGGCCATCTACAGCACCAAACCTTTGGATTTCTCAGTTTTTCCATCTTTGCTCCTGGTCACCACCCTGTTTCGCATCTCACTGACAGTGGCCAGCACCCGGCTAGTGCTCCTGCATGGACACGAGGGAACAAAAGCGGCCGGAATGGTTATCCACGCCTTCGGCAACTTCGTCGTCGGCGGCAATTATGTGGTCGGCCTGGTCATGTTCATAATCCTGGTGATAGTGAATTTCATGGTCATCACCAAGGGTACCGAGCGCATTTCCGAGGTGGCGGCCCGGTTCACTTTGGACGCCATGCCCGGAAAACAGATGAGCATCGACGCCGATCTCAATACGGGATTGATCGATGATCGCGAAGCACGCACGCGGCGCGAGAGGGTCCGCCAGGAAGCCGATTTCTACGGCACAATGGACGGCGCGAGCAAATTTGTCCGCGGCGACGCCGTGGCAGGCATCCTTATTACATTGGTGAATATTTTCGGCGGGCTGGCCATAGGTGTTCTTCAAAACGGAATGCCGATATCCGAAGCCTTCCAGAATTATACGCTGCTTACGGTTGGCGATGGGCTGGTGACGCAGGTTCCTGCCCTGGTGATTTCTTCCGCGGCGGGCATCCTGGTTAGCCGTGCTGCTTCTGAAATGGGCATGGGCGCGTCATACGGCAAACAGTTCAGCTTGCATCCCAGGCCGCTGTCGATCACAGGCACAATGCTCTTTTTTTCTGAGTCTGGTTCCAAGCTTTCCGGCTCTGCCGCTGATCTTTGTCGGTACGGTCCTGTTTGTCCTTGCGGCATATGTGTCCAAGAAACGTAAAGTGGAACAGACAAAACAGGACAGCGTGGAACCCGAGAGCGTAAAACGGGGGGAAAGTTCGGATCTTCCGCCTCTGCTCGATGTCCTTGAGCTTGAACTCGGCTACGGGCTCATCCCGTTAGTCGATGAATCGCAGAGCGGAGACCTGCTGCAGCGGATCAAGGCAATACGACAACAACTCGCCCTCGAATACGGGATTCTTGTCCCCGCCCTTCACGTGAGGGATAACCTTCAATTGAAACCTTCCGAATACAGGTTGCTCCTCAAAGGCAACCCGGTCGGAAAAGGTGAGATCATGGTCGGGCATTATCTGGCCCTGAGTACCGGCGAAAACGCCGTAGAGATAAAGGGCTTTCCGACCAGGGACCCGGCCTTCGACCTGCCTGCCGTGTGGATTCCGGAAAACAGGCGTGAGGAAGCTTCCAGGGCAGGCTACACGGTGATAGATCCCTCAACCGTGGTGGCTACTCACTTGACGGAGCTGTTCAAAAAGTATGCTGACCAGATGTTGACCCGCCAGTCGGTGCAGCAGTTGCTCGACAACCTTGCGCTCCAGCAGCCAAAACTGGTCGATGAACTCGTTCCGAACTTGCTTTCGCCCGGAGTCATTCAAAAGGTGCTCCAGGGTCTGGTCCGGGAGGGGGTTACGATTCGCGATCTGCAAACAATCTGCGAAACTCTGGCAGACCACGGGGCGCTAACCAAAGACTCCGATATCCTTACTGAATATGTCCGTCAGGCACTGGCGCGCACCATCACACGGCCGTATGAAACCGAAGACCAGAAGTTCCCCGTCCTGTCGCTCCAGCAGTCATTGGAGGAAAAACTCACACGCGGAATCCAAAAGTCTGAGCACGGCAGCTTTCTAAGCCTCGACCCGGGATTTCTCCAGCAGTTTCTCCAGGCGACCAGCGACGAGGTCAAGCGTGCGGTAGGCCTGGGACACCACCCTGTCCTGCTCTGTTCACCTGTGATAAGGCGGCACTTGAGGAAGCTCCTGGAGCGGTTTTTACCTGATGTGGCTGTGATTAGTCACAGTGAACTGAGCAATTCCGTTGAAATCCGATCTGTAGGCATAATCAGGATGGACTATGCAGGTTAAGACCTTCAAGGCATCTACCATGGAAAAGGCGCTTGCTCAGGTCAAAAAGGATCTCGGACCCGACGCCATTATCCTGAGCAGCAGGAAGGCGCCTGCCGGTTCGGGGGAATCCGGGTTCGAGGTAAGCGCCGCTCGAGAAGCACAGTCCGATTTTGCTCCTGCCAATCCCATCAATGGCGATGCTTCCGCAGATATGCAAAATGACATTCAGGAGATAAGGAGCTTTCTCTCGCTGCTTATCTCTTCGAAGGACCAGTTGGCGAAGCTCCAGGCGGATCAGCCGCTGGCGGAACTTTATCACTCGCTTCTGGTTCGGGGTCTGGACGAAAAGCAGGTTTTCATCCTTTTGAACAAGGCGGTATCGGACCTCAACGGTGACACTGTCGACAAACGCCTGATATTCAACGCCTTCTGCAAACGGCTTATTGCTAAAATCGGTTGCGCCAGACCATTCAAGGGTATCTCAAATTCCTCCGGGCCGACCGTTTTTACCTTTTTGGGGCCAACGGGGGTCGGAAAAACGACGACTCTCGCCAAGCTGGCGGCTCATCTAAAGATAAAGCGCCAGCTCGAACTGGGAATCATTTCGCTGGATACCTACCGCATTGGCGCAGTCGAGCAGCTTCAGACCTACGCCGGAATTCTGGAAATCCCTTTCAATTCCGCCCAGAGCCAGACCGAACTTACACGCGCACTCGATGACTTCAGGCACTGCGACGCAGTCCTGGTCGATACGACCGGCAGAAACTACCTGAATCGCGATCATGTGCGGCGCCTGGATTCGTTGTTCGACAGCGTCCGCAAGCCTGTTCATTTCCTGGTCCTCAGCGCCACGGCAAAGGATGAAGACCTGAAACGAACCATTACTCATTTTAAACAAATCGAAATCAACAGTCTAATTTTCACAAAACTCGACGAGACGGTTCACCACGGGTGCATTCTAAATCAGTTGCTGCGGTTCAATTACCCGATTTCCTACATGGGTACGGGGCAAAGGGTGCCGGAAGACATTGAACAGGCCACTCAAAAGCGGCTGCTTTCACTCTTGATCCCGGCTGGGAATCAAACTGCATAGGAGGGGAAAAAGATGGATCAGGCTGTGGGACTCAGAAAAAAAGGAAACTCCGAAGTCAAGGTGGATTCCGCCTTCTCCACAGTCGTGTCCTCGCTGCAAAAGCCGGTCAGGGTAATGGCGGTCGGCAGCGGAAAGGGCGGGGTGGGAAAAAGCAATGTGGTGATCAATCTGGCTGTGGCTCTGGATCGCATGGGGGTCCGCACGCTGATAATGGATGCCGACCTGGGGCTGGCCAACATAGATGTCCTGCTGGGGCTGACTCCAATGTACAACTTGAGTCATGTGCTGAACGGGCAAAAGCTGCTCGATGAGGTCCTTGTAGATGGTCCGGGCAACATCAAGATCATGCCTGCCAGCTCTGGCGTGCAGGAACTCACCAGGCTCACAGACGATCAGAAGCTGCAATTTCTCGAATTGCTCGACGGACTTGAAACCGATATCGATGTCCTGCTCATTGACACCGGTGCGGGCATCTCGGACGCAGTCCTCTATTTCAACCTGGCGGCTCACGAAAGAATCGTCGTCGTTACCCCCGAACCTACCTCTCTTACCGATGCATACGCTCTGATAAAAGTGCTCTATTCAAGACATGGCGAGCGTCATTTTCGAATCCTTGTCAACATGGCAGCCAATCAAGCCATGGGAAAATCTATTTTCGCAAAACTCAGCAAGGTCGCAGATCACTTTCTGGATGGCCTGTCGCTTGACTATTTGGGGACTATTCCCCTGGACACATGTGTAACCAAATCGGTGCTGAAGCAAAAACCGGTGATGGAGGTTTTCCCCGAAGCACCAGCGTCGAGGGCGTTCATGCAGGTAGCCGAAACTATTTGCAGAACCCGTCCCAACGTTAATCAGGGCACGATCCAGTTTTTCTGGAAACGGCTCCTCAACGTCTAGTAAAGGGATGATCCCTATGGAACAGACCACCTGTACGGCTCGGAAGCATCCTTATGGCAACCCGGGGGCAGATTCGCTTGCAGCCCAGAGCGAAAGGGACAAGGCTGTTATGGAACACAGCGACCTTGTCAAGTACATTGCTTTCAGACTCATTTCGCGTTTGCCCGACCATATCTCCGTTGAGGACCTCATAAGCGCCGGGGTCCTCGGGTTGATCGACGCGATCGAAAAATACGACTCCAGCCAGGGCATTCCATTCGAGTATTATGCGAAAATCCGCATAAAAGGAGCCATGCTCGATGAGATCCGTTCCATGGACTGGGTGCCGAGGTCCCTGCGGCAGAAGAGCAGTACTCTCGAGAAAGCCTGCGCGAACCTTGAACAGAGGTTAGGGCGTGATCCCACTGAAGAGGAGATTGCACTTGAACTCGAGATGGATATGGATCAGTTTCACAAGATCCTCGATGAAATAAAAGGCATCTCCTTTTTGCCTGAGAACATTCATGACGTAGTGCGTGAAAACAGGGAATCATATATGCTCTCCTCTGGTTCAGAGGAGCTTTTCGATTCCGCCTACAGGAAAGAAATCCGCACTCATCTTGCTGAAGCAATTACCGGTCTTGCCGAAAAAGAGCAGCTGGTCCTGTCGCTCTATTATTATGAAGAGCTGACCATGAAGGAAATAGGAGCGACCCTGGGGTATACGGAGTCGAGAATCTCACAGATTCATACCAAGGCCATGTTGAAGCTTAAAACAAAACTGTCCAAAAGACTCAAAGCTGACGATCTGCCCGAATTTGTGGAGACCGAATGCAGGCCGCTTCAGCTCAAAACCAATCATCTCCATCAGGCCTCCATGATTAAATAACCACCATAACCCGCAGGGAAGGCCGGCAGATGGGATTCAAACGGAAAAAGCTGGACGACAAGGCGGAGGACAAACTTGCAGAGAAAATCGAGGACAGCTCAGGGGTCCGATGCGGGGCGACCGAGAAATTGACGTCGCTGACGACCTCTTCGCCCAGTCCGTAGCGTAGGCCTACGTTTTCGAAGCGAAGCAAGAGGGATTTACCGCATTCGACGAGGAGTGCGCGCCGCGACCGAAACGACGATCATGCGACAGCGCGAGATGGACGCGGGCCGGCCGCCGCGCCCAAAGCGGCCGGAAGCGGATCGATGGTCATCGGGGTTGGCGGAAGCATGAAAGCGCCGGGACCTTCGGAGGGAGGACGATTGGGCTAAAACCGTCACTAACGGGTTACGCAAGATCAATCGAGCCTTCATCCCAGGTCGGGCGACGAATAACGCTGCGCGCGCCGATTGGTGGATGCGCCGATCGGACGGAGCCAGACGCCTCGCTTGGAATTGGCGGTCGACGGCGGTTATGGTGGGTAACTGGTGGGGGAACTCCACCCTGAAGCGTTTCTGGCTGAGGACGGTTTATGAGCGGTGACAGAAGCGTCAAAGTCCTTTTTCGACGAAGCACAGAT
>CAVRZU010000189.1:0-10688 GCA_963725365.1 uncultured delta proteobacterium
GACGGAGTTCTCCGGCAACCTCTCGACAACGCGCCTCGACGACTCTCCGGACGCCATCGCCTCGACGGTGGGCATGCCACTCGACGACGTCGAGGTGAAGATCGTCGACACCGATTCCGGGGCGATTGTCCCGATCGGGACGCCAGGGGAGATTCGCGCGCGCGGGCACCACGTGATGGCCGGCTACCACAACGCCCCGGGGGCAACCGCTGCGGCGATCAGCGAGGACGGATGGCTTCGCTTCGGGGACCTCGGGACGATGGACGACGCGGGCTATCTACGGATCATCGGGCGAGTGAAGGACATGGTCATCCGCTGGTGGTAGTACGTCTATCCCCGTGAGATTCCAGGATTGGCTGATCACCCATCCGCTGGTCGGCGATGTCGCCGTCGTCGGCACGCCGGATGAGACCTGGGGTGAGGAGGTCGCCGCTGTCGTCCGTCTGGCGCCCGGGGCCTGTGAGGATGCCGATACGAGCGAGTTGTTCGCGTTCTGCCGGAGCCGTCTCGCCGGCTACAAATGTCCGCGCCTGTGGTTCTTCGTCACGAGCTTTCCCCTCACCCCGTCGGGCAAGATCCAGAAGCACCGGCTCGTTGCGATGATCGCCGCCAGCAATACGTACTCGGTCCAGCGGTACGCCAGCAGAAGCTCGGCCGTGACCATTGCGATGAAGATGAAGAGGAGACGTAGACCGAAGTCATCCACAGCCGCTGACGGCGCGCGCTCCAGACCGCTTTGCGTTGCGCCGCCGGAGAAGTTGCTTCAGGAACCACTTGACGGCGTTTGGCGTCAAACAAAATCATCAAAGCGGCCAGCGCCACGATAGTCACGAAAAAAAACAATTCGTTGCGAACGATCGGACCCACGATCGCCATCTCCCGCTTCGATAGAAAGGTTCCTCAGTATTGAGCCTGGCTAATATCTCTCGGCAGGTATTCAAGTCCAAGGGGCCCGATCTTTCCATAGCAAGCAGTTCGTCCTCCGAAATGACCCGCTCAGTCCAGGATAGGTCCCGGGTAATTCGAGGCTGCGAAGCCATCTTGCCCTGACGGGAGGCAAAACCATAGCATCAAAAGAAAAAGGGAAATACGCTTCATTCCATTATATCCAGAAGGTTAAGAATGTGTCCGGATTCCCGGCAAATTGCGGTCCCCACTTGTGCCACATTCGAAAGCAATTCGCAAGACCAATCGGAGATTCCCGCCTGACTGCAAATCGGGTGGATATCGGTGAATTTTTGTCAATCATCCCTTGTGGACGGATATCCCTTCCCCCTACAGCAGGTAATAGCCCCGGGCTTGGTTTTACATCCACTCCTGAGTGATTAGATTAAGCAAAAGGTTATCGCATAAGTTGCTTGCTGTTTTTTTGGCTGTTGCCTCACGGAGAACCAGGATATGGACAGGTACTTTATGAAAATGCCGGAGGATATGTTCTGCGAGATATGCTCCGAGAAAAGAGGAATAAATCCAGATACGCTCAAGGAAGTCATAATCCTTGCCGTAGAGATTGCTCGTGAGGGAAGGGAAGGCAGAAGAATCGGAACCATGTTCGTAGTAGCCGACACGGAAAATGTAATTAGGCATTCCCGCGCTCTGATTCTCGATCCTCTGCTGGGGCATCCGGCTGAAGCGAAGCAAATTGCCGATCCAGACATGCGAGAAACGGTCAAGGAACTTGCACAACTGGACGGGGCCTTCATAGTTTCCGATGAAGGAACGGTCGTTTCGGCATGCCGCTACCTGGACTCTTTCTCAGAAGGAATCGACCTGCCTCTTGGGCTCGGCAGCAGGCACATGGCGGCTGCTTCTATCACTAAACTCACAAACTCGGTGGCGGTGGTGGTCTCGGAGAGCTCGGTGGTTCGAATTATCGATGACGGAGCAAGGTATCCGAAATAATCCCCGAGCTATGGATGTTCAAAAGGTATCTCCGCCCTCAGCAAGGGCAAGATGGTGGAAAAGGAAATAATACTGAGCACCGTCGATGAATCAGACTAAAACTGCCCCAACGTCTTTATTTTCCCGTAATAGAGAAAACCTGGGCCTTTGGCAGGAATTCTCTTGCATTTTCTACGCGTCCTATAAATATCTAATGGTCCTGTTCGCGGGATCAACCCGGGGCCCAAGCAATCCATCCGGAGGACACCAGGACCGACATAGCAGAATTAGCAAATCGGGCACTGATCGAAGGCGCCGCTCTTCGGCAGAAGCAGGGGATAGTTTTTATTTTATTCTGGATAACCACTCCAACCGGGGTCAGGAGAAGCCATGGAAGTCAAACTGCTCAACATCGGTTTTGGCAACACAGTGATCGCTAATCGCGTAGTAGCGATCGTATCGCCTGCATCCGCACCCATGAAAAGGCTAAAAGAAGATGCAAGGCAGGGCAATAAATTGATAGACGCCACCATGGGGCGCCGCACCCGTTCAATAATAGTTACCGACAGCGACCACGTAATCCTGTCCGGCGTTCAGGCAGAGACTATCGCTCAACGCCTGGTTCTGGATGGAAACTGTAAAGAGGCCAACCTTATAAAGCAGCTTTAGAACCCTCCGACTCCCCAGGAAAGGTCAATGCCTCCTCCAGCCGCTACCGGGCAACTTTTCATTATCTCCGCCCCTTCCGGGGCCGGAAAATCCACTATTATCGGCAAAGCAATCCAGGCTTTTCCGAAGCTGCGGTTTTCCGTTTCCTGCACCACCCGGCCGATGCGCTCAGGCGAAGTTGCCGGGAAGGATTATCATTTCCTGTCGAGGGAGGAATTTGTGCAGGGAATAAGCTCGGGGCGTTTTTTGGAGTGGGCGGAAGTCCATGGCCAACTCTACGGAACAGACGGGGGCACTGTCGAGAAATGGATCGAGGCAGGCGACGACGTGCTGCTCGACATAGACGTTCAGGGGGCACGGCTGGTCCATTGCGCCTACCCGGCCGCTAAAACGATCTTCATTCTGCCTCCGGCGATAGATGTAATAGAGGAGCGCCTCCGCAAGCGGGCAACCGAAGACGAGGAGCAGTTCGCGATCCGGATTGCCGCCGCCAGGCATGAGATTATGGAATCGCCCTGGTACGACTACGTTATCATTAACGACAACTTGCAGGACGCCATCGAAGACTTCATGGCGATCCTGAGAGCGGGCCGTTCCAGCCGGGCGATCCAGTCGCCCAGGGTATGGAATTTCCTTATGTCGCTTTAGCCATGAAGAAGTGCTTAATTTCAGATTGCAGAATGCAGATTGAAAAAGATTGATTCCCACGAAAAATGGCATGCCGGAAAGTCTGCCCCACCGAAAAGTGAAATCTGGATTTGCGGAGTAAACCCCATAAGGGAAGTCCTGCGCACGGCGGAAATTGAGGCAGGCGAGCTTGTACTATCCCGAAGCGACCCCAGAGGGCAAGAGATCGAGGAACTTGCGGCAAGACGGGGAATAACCGTAACCCGGAGCGCCCAAGAGCGCGTTACGCAACTGGCCGGCCATTCGCATCACCAGGGAATGGTCCTCAGGATACCGGAGTTCCCATACGCACAATTGGAGACCCTGCTCGAAAAACCTCTCCCGGATCGTGACCCCCTTGTTCTGCTCGACAGCATACAGGACCCTCAAAACCTTGGGGCAATCCTCAGAAGCGCCTGCTTCCTGGGCGCAAAGGGGGTGATAATCCCCAAGGACAGATCGGCGCGCGTGAGCGCCACGGTGATGAAAATTTCAGCGGGAGCCACCGTTTATGTTCCCGTAGCCCTGGTTACCAATGTCACCAGGGCGCTCAAGCAGATCAAAGAGGCCGGCTATTGGGTGGCTGGCCTGGAAGTTCGGGGAAGTAAAAAAACTTACGAGGCGGATTTTACCGTTCCTCTATGCCTGGTGATCGGCAACGAACAAAAAGGAATCCGCCCGCTGGTAAGAAAAGAGTGTGACCTCCTGGTCCAAATTCCGGCCGCCGGCCCCATTGATTCCCTCAATGCCGCCTCAGCCGCTACCGCGGTCCTATATGAGGTTTTGCGGCAAAGACAGAAGAGCAATACGGAGTTATAAAGAACCAACGGCCGGCGGGGATAAACAGAGTTGCTACGGCGCCGTTGCTCCGACGTGGAAAATTTTTCAGTCTGGAGGACTCAGGAGGTTTTTCATGCCGCCGCCAAAGGCGGCGGCATACCCGGCCGGCGGTCCCACCGCCTAGTGCCCGTTTTTATAAACCGGCTGCGCGCAGTCCGGGCCGAAATATTGGTGCATGTCCTCAAAGAAGGACTGAGAGGGGTTGACGGGCAGTTTGTTCAAATCGAGTATGGCTTCCCCCATGTTTTGCACTGCAAGGTGCAGTATGGCTCTGCACTCGCCGGGATGGGTGATCAGCAGGTGCCTCAGGCGTCCGAAAGAATCCCTGTCCATCCTGGCGGAGTCGAGCGTTATATGCACCGAGTCACGGCCTGCAGTCCGGCTTCTTCCATGTTCAGGATATTGTTGGCGATCAGCTTTGTCGATTTTTCGTCGTGCTGCACCTTGGCCCAGAGCACCAGCGGTTCATCGCCTGCAATCAGGTCCCGGGCCTGGGTGAAAGGCTCGGCGAAGGCCACAACCTCGATTGTGCCCTCTTTGTCTTCGAGGTTTAGAAACGCCATCCGGTCCCCCCGTTTGGTGGTGATTTCCTTTATTATCGAGAACAGGCCGCAGAGCACGACTTCGGAGCCTTCCCGTTTTTCTTTCACCGATTGAGTATCGGCGGAGCACACCGAGCGAATCTGTCCCGAATAATAATCGAGGGGATGGCCGGAAATATAGAATCCGATGGACTCCTTTTCGAACTGGAGCTGCATTCGGCTGTCCCACTCCGGAATATCGGGAAGCGGAGGGACTTTCATCTTATTTTGCGAACGCAGCATGTCAAACAAGTTCATCTGGCCGGCCTGCTTGTCTTTCTGGACGGAGGCGGCGCGATCGAGCAAATCGTCCAGGCCCGCCATGAGCTGTGCGCGATTGGGATGCAGGGAGTCGAAGGCGCCGCATCTAATGAGCTGTTCGATCACCCGCCGGTTCACTTTCTGCGAATCGATCCGCTCGCAGAAGTCATGGATCGTTGTGTACGGACCCTGTTCCTTGCGGACCTGCAAGATGACCTCTACAGCGGCTTCACCGACGTTTTTCACCGCACCCAGCCCGAACCGGATCATTCGCCCCACTACCTGGAAGGCCCTGCTGCTCTCATTTACATCGGGAGGCAGAATTTTGATATCCATCTGGGCGCACTGGTTTATCATCTTTACGATCTGATCGGAACTGTTCAGAAAGCTGTTCATGAGGGCCGCCATGAACTCGACCGGATAATGGGCCTTCAGCCAGGCGGTATGGTAAGCGATCAGGGCGTAGGCCGCGCTATGAGACTTGTTGAAGCCGTATTCGGCGAATTTGGCCATTAGGTCGAAAATGCGGTTCGCTTTAACCGAATCGATGCCGTTTTTCACGGCGCCTTTAACGAACCGGTCCCTTTGAGCGTTCATCAGTTCGCCGATTTTTTTCCCCATGGCCCGGCGAAGAATATCGGCTTCTCCCAGGGAGTAGCTGGCCAGGGCGCTGGCGATTTTCATCACCTGCTCCTGGTAGAGGATAACCCCGTAAGTCGATTCCAGTATCGGCTTGAGGATATCGAGATCGTAGACGACCTGCCCGCCGTGTTTGCCCTGTATATAGTTTTCCACCATGCCGCTTTCGAGCGGGCCGGGGCGGTAGAGGGCGACCAGGGCCACAATATCGGCGAAGTTTTCCGGGCGCAGTCTCACAAGTATGTCGCGCATCCCGGAGCTTTCGAGCTGGAACACCCCGGTGGTGTCGGCGCGGCTGAGCAGGGCGTAGGTATCCGGATCGTCCAGGGGGAGATCTTCGATAATGACCCGGGTCTCATGATTTTGCTCGATGAGGTTGATCGCGTCGGCGATTACGGTAAGGTTTCTCAGGCCGAGGAAGTCGAACTTTATCAGTCCGGCTTTTTCGACGTATTTCATGGGATATTGAGTTACGCTTTCACCTTCCTGGCCGACATAAAGGGGCATATATTCAACAATGGGCTTGTCGGACATCACCACACCGGCCGCGTGGGTGGAGACATGGCGGGTAAGTCCTTCGAGGACCTGAGCGATTTCAAACAGCTCCTTTACCTGCGGGTTTTCCGACTGCATCTCGTTGAGGCGGGGCTCGACGGCCATGGCCCTGTTCAGATCGATCCCAAGTGTGGGCGGGATCAGCTTGGCGATACGGTCCACATCGTTATAAGGCATTGCGAGCGCCCGGCCGACGTCGCGGATCACAGCGCGGGGCTGCATCGTACCGAATGTGGCGATTTGTGCGACCCGGTCCTTGCCGTATTTGTTGGTGACATATTCCAGGACCCTGTCACGGCCGTTTACGCAAAAATCCACGTCGATGTCGGGCATGCTGATGCGCTCAAGGTTCAGGAAGCGCTCGAAAATTAGCCCGTGTTCGATTGGATCGAGATCGGTTATGCGCATAACATAGGCTATAAGGCTACCGGCTGCGGACCCCCGGCCCGGGCCGACCGGCACCCCGTTGTTTTTCGCATAATTTATGAAATCCGCCACAATCAAAAAATAGGCGGGAAATCCCATCGTTTTATGACGCCGATTTCATAGTCAAGCCTCTGGCGATACTCCGGAAGCTGCTCCTCGCCGAAAGACGGGTGTTTGCGCCGTATCGCTTCGATCCGCAGCTCGAAGCCTTCCCGCGCCTCGCGTTCGAACCGCTCGTCGATGTTCTCGCCTTCCTCAAGCGGAAATACCGGGAAATGGTAACTGCCCAAGTCCAGCTTGAGATCGCATTTTTCTGCGATCGCCACAGTATTGGCGAGCGCCTCGGGGACATATGCGAACTCTTTTTCCATCTCTTCGGGAGATTTGAAGTAGAGCTGATCGGTTTGGAACTTTAGCCTTTTTTCATCCAAAACCGTTTTGCCCGTTTGAATGCAAAGCAGGATCTCGTGTGCGCGGGAGTCGCTTTTGCGAAGGTAGTGGCAGTCGTTTGTGGCCACCAGCGGGAGTGAGAGTTCCCGGGCCAGACGCACGAGCCCTTCATTTGCGACGGCCTGTACCGGAATGCCGTTAGCCTGGATTTCCAGGTAAAAATTACCGGGCTCAAATATTTGCGCGTAATCTTGAGCCGTCTTTTTTGCGCTCTCGATCTGATTTCTGATCAAAAGCTGGGCAATCTCTCCTTTCAGGCAGCCCGAAAGGCATATCAAACCCTCGCTGTGCCGCGCCAGGATTTCCCTGTCCATGCGCGGCTTGTAGTAGAACCCTTCGGTATAGCCGATCGAGACAAGCTTTATCAGGTTCTGATAGCCGGTCCGGTTACGGGCCAGAAGCGTCAGATGAAAACTTCGGTCCTCATCCCCGTTAGCATCTCCTTCAGCCTTCCCCCCTCGATCATGGCGGCTCCTGGGGGCAACATAGGCCTCGCAGCCTATTATTGGCCTGGTCCCGTATTTTTTGGACAGTTCGTAAAATTCCAGAGAGCCGAACATGTTGCCATGGTCGGTAATGGCCACAGCGGGCATCCCGTAGGCCTTTGCCGTTTCAAACAGGTCCTTGAGCCGAATGGCGCCGTCAAGAAGGCTGTATTGTGTATGGACGTGCAGATGAACGAAAGCCATGGCGGGGTTTTCTCCTGAAAAAAATGTGACTCCTGATCGTTCCGGTTATCAAGCATCCAATGCTAACATATTTGGCGGACTCGTTCCCGCAAAATAAGCCGGAGGCTTTCGTCTTTGCGGGATCGAGCCGGAGAAACCGCTCATTTGATTTTGAATCTTGCAGTCGAGCGGCATCGGAATTAAGATTGGCGCAAGACGGAGAACGGAAGGAAAATGGAGAAGTCTGTCTTTAACCTGGCAACTCGTTTTCAAACCTAACATGCAGGAATGAACTTATGTGTGGAATAGTCGGATACGGGTTCGGGTCCCGATGAAGGTCGGGACATCCTGATGAACGGCCTGTCGAGACTGGAATACAGGGGCTACGACAGCGCGGGAATCGCAATGGTAGGCCCCGATTGCCGGCTTCAGATAGTTCGGTGCGAGGGCAAATTAAGCGGACTGCAAGGCAAGCTCAATGAATTCCCGGTAAACGGGACAGTGGGCGTTGCTCATACGCGGTGGGCGACCCATGGCAGGCCCTCGGAGGCAAACGCTCACCCTCACAGGCACGGACCGTTTGCCCTGGTTCACAACGGGATAATCGAAAATTACGCCGCTCTAAAGGAAGAACTCAAAAAGGAAGGACACAGTTTCGCCTCCCAGACGGATACCGAAGTCATAGTGGTCCTGCTTGATAGTGAGTGGCGAAGAGTAAACGATTATCAGCAGGCCGTGCGCAATACGCTCAAGAAGCTAAAAGGCTCTTACGCGCTTGTAATAGTAAACGAAGAGGAACCCGACCTGCTGGTTGCCGCCAAAAAGGAAAGCCCTCTCATCCTCGGGCTTACCGACAGCGCCTTTTTCCTGGCATCCGACGTTCCTGCGATACTTCCTTATACACGCCAGGTGATTTATCTCAATGACGAGGAGATAATCTTCCTTTCAAGGAAAGGTTATCGAATCGAGTCTCTGGCGGATGGAACCGGGCGCACCCCGAAGACTCACCAGATTAACTGGAACCCGATAATGGCCGAGAAAGCCGGCTACAAGCATTTTATGCTCAAGGAAATCTATGAACAGCCACGTGCCATAATCGATACATTTCGCAGCGTGGTGGACCTCGACCGCAAGGAGGTCAATTTTCCCGAACTCAACCTGGATAGGGAGCTGCTCAACAAAATCGAGCGAGTCTTCCTCGTTGCATGCGGCACTTCTTATCATGCCGCGCTGGTCGCCAAGTACATGATCGAAGGGCTGTGCCGCGTTCCTGTCGAGGTGGACCTCGCATCCGAATTCCGCTCCCGCAACCCTATTCTCGACGACAAGGTCCTCCTGCTGGTTATCAGCCAGTCCGGGGAGACCGCCGACACGAGGGCCGCCCTCAAGGAAGGGCTGGATAAGGGGGCACATTGCAGGGCAATTGTGAACGTGGTGGGAAGCAGCATAGCGAGAATGGCGCAGGGAGTGATCTATACCCATGCAGGTCCTGAAATCGGGGTGGCTTCAACCAAGGCGTTTACCACTCAACTGGTCGCCCTTTACCTTCTCACGATCTACTGGGCCGCCCAAACCGGGCGACTACCCGGGGAATCTGTCGAGCCATATATTCAGGACCTTATCGAACTTCCGGGCAAGATGGAAAAAATTCTCTCCGACACAACCATGATCAGCACCTGGGCCAGAAAATACAAGGATTACAAAGACTTTCTCTATCTTGCCCGCGGCCCGCTCTACCCGATCGCCCTGGAAGGCGCACTCAAGCTCAAGGAAATCTCCTATATCCACGCGGAAGGCTATGCGGCCGGCGAGATGAAACACGGCCCAATAGCTCTGATCGACGCCGAAATGCCGGTCATGGTCTTACTTAAGCACGGACCTCTTTTCGAAAAGATGATCTCAAACATCCAGGAAGTCAGGGCCAGGGACGGGATAATTCTAGCCCTGATCGAAGGCGCACCCAACGATACCATCGGGCCGGCCGAAAACCAGTTCGTCGTTCATCTTTCATCCGAGTGGCTCTCGCCGGTGCTCTTCAGCCTTCCGCTGCAACTGCTGGCCTATCATGTGGCGGTGCTCCGGGGAACCGACGTGGATCAACCCAGAAACCTGGCCAAGAGCGTAACGGTGGAATAGTTTAAAGAGGAGAAGAATGCCCGGTCCATTTTCAGCACACAGAATTGATGAGTTGTCCCCCGATGAACTGGTCGGGATGGTCATGGAAGGATTTCGGAGAACTCTTGTTCATTACGGTCTCTGGTTCCGGGAAGTGGAAAGAAAGATCGGTATCGAAAAGGCCATGGAACTCGAAGCCGAAGCCGGAGACCGGTTGACGGGCATATTGTTCGAAAGGCTTTCAGCGGTTTTCGGCTTTCAGCTTGAAGGCGGCCTGCCAAAGCGGCTCAAAGAAATGAGCAGGGACGAGTTGCTCGGTTTGATCGAAGTCAATGCCAAAAACTGGCTTGCGCAAGACGGCGTTTGGTTTCGAGCCATGGAGAAACGCAGTGGAATGGCCGATGCGAAAGAGTGCAACGATTTGTGCTGGTCGCATTTCTCCCCTTATGAGGCGATGAGGATAAAAATCCTGTTAGGCCTTCCGGAATCTCCCGGGTTGGACGGACTCAAAAAGGCGCTGGCATTCCGAATGTATTCGTCTTTGAACATTCAGTCCATCCACCAGGCCGATGAACGATCGTTGATATTTCAGATGAATGACTGCCGGGTTCAATCGACACGAAAGAGAAAGGGTCTTGCGGATTACCCCTGCAAATCGGCCTGGGATCGTGGAATACCCGACCTTTGCCACGGCCATAGACCCGCGCATACGGACAGAGTGCGTCGGATGCCCCCCTGACAACATCCGCCCGAATGGTACTGCGCCTGGAAATTTACCTTGGAAGCAAAAGACTAAAATCTGTTTATCCACAGATGTCACAGATTTTCACAGATAAATGCTTTTCCCATCTGCGTCATCTGCGGATAATTCTTTTTCTCTGCGCCTCTGCGGTGGATTTACTACGTCTTCACTAATCGCTCGCAAGAAACCTTGGCC
>CAVRZU010000190.1:0-4340 GCA_963725365.1 uncultured delta proteobacterium
TGAAGAGCGTGTGATTTGATCGTGCGGTCGAAAGAGAAGTTTTGGGGGGACCATCATAGACTCACTTGGAGTATAGCTTTGGTCCCCTTTTTAGAAAATACGCATTGCGCTGCTCTGCTTCGCATTCTACAAAAGCGGCAACGATTTAGGAGCTTGGCTGAAAGAGAATAACGTTGCCTTGGGCATCGACAAAATAGGATGATGTACACTCAAATGGCGGCGGGCTACGATCTTCAATTAAATGCCGGTTCCGATGGAGTATGGATGCGAGCGGCAAGACATGCGGCGAAGGAGATTATATGATGAAGAAAAAGCTTGGTTTGTTCCTGGTATTGGTTGCCTTGGTATTGACAGCAGCTTTGGCCTTCTCATCGGAAACCGGTTCCGGTATAACTGCTGATGAAGCTCTTAGTAAATTGCTGGATGGAAACAGGCACTTCATCGCAGACCAATTAACGATTAAGGATTCCAGCGGCCCGAGTGCCCGCCGTGCCCTCGCCACCGGACAAAAACCCTACGCCGTAATACTTTCCTGCTCGGATTCCAGGGTTCCTCCCGAGATCATCTTCGATAGGGGATTGGGCGAGATCTTTGTGGTCAGAGTTGCCGGCAACATCCCGGACCCCATTATCCTGGGAAGTATCGAGTATGCCGTCGAACACCTTGGCTGTCCGCTTATTATGGTGCTCGGCCATAAGCGATGCGGAGCCGTCGCAGCAGCCGTAGATGCGAAGGGAGAACAGCATGGCAACCTGGGCGCAATAATCAAAACCATCGAGCCGGCTGTCAGGCAGGCCAGGAAAGAGGCAAAGGGCAGCGACAAATCGGACCTCGTGGAAGCAGCCATTGACAATAACATAAGGCTGGTAGGCAAATCATTGTTGAAGCAATCTTCAGTAATCCGGCATTTTGTCGATTCAGGCAAGGTGCGGATAGTGAATGCTAAATACGATCTTGACGATGGGACCGTCAATCTTTTGGACAGGTAGCATCTCTGTGCTTAAATCAAACTACCGTACAGGTAGCAGCCGAATACTGTTTTCACCTTATTGAAATCTGAACCCAAAGGAGATGAAATAGGCCTATTGAAGGCTATCCTTATCCCTTGAGCGAGGTTCAGATGATGAAAAGGATGAGAAAACCCATCAGTTGGTGTGCTGTTTTTGTTTGCTGGGCTTTGGGCGGTCTTCTCCTGCTGAAAATTTGGACTTACCAAAAAACGCTGCCCGACCCGCTTGGCTCCTACATTGAATTCTCAATTATGTTTCTGATCACTTTCTATGTTTTGGCGCTGCTGCCCATTAAACATTCCGTAGACTGGTTTCTCGTTCGCTGTGGCCTATTCGCGGATACAAACAGAAATTCCGCTCGAATTGGGCTGTCTAATTTGTAGTGGTCTGTTTCACAGGCAGCCTGACAATGAATGAAGAACCCCGGCCCGGAGTGCTCCTTGCCGAAATCTCCCCGCTGTGTCTATCGACTATCTTACGGCATATGGCAAGTCCGATGCCCGTTCCTTCATAACCGCTGCTGCGCCCATGCAATCGGTGGAAAGGCAAAAATATCCGATCCAGGAATTGTTCATCAAATCCTATGCCATTGTCTTCTATAACTATAGTGCACCAGTCGTAGCCGCACTCCGGGCTGTAAATCGTCACTACCGGTTTTTCAGCACCATGATATTTCAGTGAATTTCCGATCAGGTTCTGGAAAAGCTGCCTCATCTGCGTTTCATTAGCCTCAATGGTGGGCAGATCGCAAACAGTGACTGTTCCGCCTGTCTTCTCGACGATTACACTCAGGTCTCCGGCGACATCACAGACAGTCTTTCTAAGGTCCACCTCCGTAGAATTTTCCTGAGTCACGTTTACCTGGGAGTATAAGAGCAAATCTTCCAGCAGATCCTGCATGCGGTTTGCCGCATTTTGCATCCTTACAACATAATCTACGGCTTCATCGTTCAAACAATCGGCATATTTTCGCTTGAGTTGATCGGCAAAAGTGCGAATCTTGCGAACAGGCTCCTTGAGATCGTGGGAAGCAATAAAAGTAAATTCACGGAGTTCGGTGTTCACTCTTTCAAGCTCACAAGTTCTCTCATGCACTCGCAATTCCAGTTCATCTTGCGATCTGCGTATTTCCTCATTCATTTGCAGTCGTTCGGTGATATCTCGTCCAATACCTTCAAAGGCGACTATATTGCCGGATTCATCGATAACGGAGTTGATGCTGATGCTTACCCAGACTGCCGATCCATTTCTGTGGCAAAAACGGATAGGCTCATGACTCGCCGGATAGGGCTCATTACCTATGTATTTAAAAAATTTTTCACGGCTTTCCGGGTGGACTATCCTGAGCAAAAGTTCAGAATCTTCATAGAAATCATTGGGGCAATAGCCCAATATGGATTGGGACGCAGGGTTTACATATTCCCACATGCGCCTGGGCTTTAGCCGAAACTGAAAGATCATATCGGTTGCGTCTTCCGCAAGCAGCCTGAAACGGTCTTCGCTCATGCCGAGAGCCTCCGTCTGCTCGAGGATTTTTTCGGTTAGAAACCGGGGGCGCCGGTCATCGGTGAGCATTTTGGCCGAATCCATTGAGGACAACTGGTTGCAAGTCATGCTGTCAGGCTGGGGAGCCCGGGGGGTCCCAATGGTGCAACATCTATCCATAACTGAACTCCCGATTAGTGTTGTCAAACTCACTGTCACAATTACAACCGCCAAGAAATTAGGGCAATATACTAATCATTTCATCAAGTTGAGGTTTATCGATTTTCGATCCGGGAGGACCGGAGACCAAAATATTGACTTTGTAAAACCAACAATCTCGCGTACATGCGCATAATCTTACTATCATTCTCAACTGATAAGCGAAAACCGTGCCGGTTTGAAGTGCTCCTGAAAATAAGCCGGCCGTCAAGGCCGGTTTATTTTCTTTGCAAGCGGCGTACGCTACTCAATTATGTGGAGGCAATAAGGTGGCAAGCAGAGTGTTCGGCAGAAAAAGCGTTGGCAAGACGACCGGGGGAGGTAGCCGACTTCTCGGGCAATATCGTGGAGCCATGCACCGAATATTCCGTTTACCGGTAAAGACCCGGATGGGAAAATCTTTCTATGGAATGAAGGCGCCCGCCGGGATTCCGGCTATGAACCCAGCGGGTCGCAAGGCCGTTGCGGCCGGCAGTTATTTTCTTTCCAGAGTCAGGGCAAAGCCCATCCCGCCGCCGATGCACAGAGTGGCCAGGCCCCTTCTGGCATTTTTGCGGTTCATTTCCATCGCCAGAGCGTAAGTGATTCGTGCCCCGGTGCACCCGATGGGATGTCCGATGGAAATCCCGCCGCCATTGACATTGACCTTGTTCCAATCCATCTTCAATTCCCGCATGCAGGCCAGGGCCTGAGATGCAAACGCCTCATTGAGCTCGACAAGGTCCACCTGGTCCATGGTCCATCCCGCCTTTTTCAGGGCCAGCCGCGTGGCGGGAATCACCCCGCAGCCCATGTAGGCCGGATCGATGGCGCCCGCTGCATACGACTTTATGTAGGCCAGGGGCTTTAGTCCCAGTTCATCGGCTTTGTCCTTGGACATTATCAGGACCGCGGCGGCTGCATCATTGATTCCGGAGGCGTTGCCCGCCGTGACGGTTCCGTCTTTTTTGAAAAACGGCTTTAGTTTGGCCATTTTCTCCAGGGTCGTGTCCATCGGGCGCTCGTCGACTTCGAAAACAAGCGGATCGCCTTTGGGCTTTGGTACTGTTGACCGGGACGATTTCGTCCCTGAGTTTGCCGGAAGCAATTGCCGCTCTGGCGCGCTGATGGCTTTCAAAACCCAGTTTGTCCTGGTCTTCGCGGCTGATCCCGTATTTCTCGCAGATGTTTTCCGCGGTCACTCCCATGTGATAGCCGTAATAAAGCTCCCACAATCCATCATGAACCATCAGATCCACGGCCTCCACATTGAACATGCGGGCGCCGTCCCGCAGGTTCGGCATGGCGTAGGGAATCTGGCTCATGCTTTCCATCCCGCCGGCCACGATGACGTCGGCATCACCGGCTGCGATCGCCTGGGCGGCCAGGGCAATCGCTTTCATTCCGGAAGCACAGACTTTGTTGACAGTAAAAGCCGGGGTTTCCTTGGGCATACCGGCATAGATGGTGGCCTGACGAGCAGGGTTCTGGCCCTGGCCCGCCTGGACCCCGTTGCCCATTATGACCTCGTCAACCACAATTTCACGGTGCGAATCATCCCACTCACGATATTTTTGCTCAAGGTCGATCAGAGCGGCCCCTTTCAACTTGTCCGGAGCAAAAGAAACCATATCCGCTGTAGCCCTG